>NZ_QUEB01000007.1:573-184692 GCF_003477845.1 Clostridium sp. AF34-13 | reverse complement strand
TTATTAACCAAGTAGTCTTGTTTGACTACATCATTATTATACTAGGATGGATGATAATGAATAGCAATGGAAAAGCAGATGCGTAATGTTAAAACCAAATCAAACGGAGGAGAGAAAGAAAATGGCAGTAAATTTTAAGAAAGAGAGTGAAAGATAATATGGTTAAACAAATTAAAGGTTATTGTAAATACTGTGGAAAAGAATATACCAAAAGTGGAATGCTTCGTCATTTACAAGCATGTAAAGATAGAAAAAAAGAGCTTGACAAAGAAAATATAAAAAGGAAAAGCAGATTTTTTGCGTGATATATGGGTGGAATGTTGTTGCCATCTCAGCATGTTTATATGCAATGGTGTACAGTATGAAAGCTGTCCGGATACAGAACTTTTTTGGGGGAAACCTTCAAAAAACATGAAGTACAAATTGAAAGATGTTGTTGGGGTGGGAGATACTTTTTCGTATGAATATGATTTTGGTTCAACAACGAGATTAGTCCTTAGCGTAAATAGTTGTATTGAGAGGGAAAAACACAATAATAAGATTGTAATTTTATCTCGTAATAATCCTCCTAAAATAATTTGCAATAGCTGTGAAGAGAATGAAGCTAGATGGGTAAACCCGTTTGGATATAATAATGGAACAGCCTTTTGGTGCAAAGATTGCTTAAAAAAAGCTCATGATAAAGAAAATGATGAGTTTTCAGATGAAGAAGGATATTTGTTGCCAATATGCAATTCTCCAAGAATGGGTGTTTGTGGGTATGAAGGAAGAGTGTGATTTTAATTTGTAGAAATTTGTGAATTTATATGATAGAATATGTCTGTTACCGCTCCCAGACAGGTAAGGAAGGGAGGTGTTTGTCATGGATATTATTATTTCCTTTATTGTTGCCGTTGCGGCTGGTGTAGTTTGTCACTGCATCAACAAATGGTTAGACGGAGACAAATAGTTGGTAACTAACCTATGGTATTAAGCCTTCCATACCAAAATAGGAATAGAAAACCCCGAAAGTCTTGCACACTTTCGGGGTTTTCGTTAGCTGTCCGTCATGGACTATTATTTCCTTTTGTCTATTGACATTATAGCATATGCAAAAATGATTTGCAATATGCGCATAATGATTATATGAATCAAAAAGTAACAGTTCAGCCCTTCATTTATTACATTCGTAAACCTGCCAGCAAGCTGTCAGTCGTTGCTATGCAGCTTGAGTTTACTTCATTTCATAAATGAAATATTATATAAAGTCCACTTTTCAAAGTATGGCTATAGAGGTATAATATTTGTATCAATTTACTTCTTATAATTCAGCGAAGGGAGAAAGAAAATGGCAGTAAATTTTAATCAGGACAGTGTATTTAATTTGAAACCGATAAGCAATGATGAGGTTCGCAGTGAGGTTGACGGCTTACTGATAGCTGGGGAGCAGATAGAGTTTTAGTTTAAGGGTGCGGTGGATATTGGAAAGATAGGCAGAATGTTATCGGAGTATGTTTTATAGTTAAAAAAAAATAATAAATGATTTGTTATGTTGGCATTGCGTAAAAATTGCAATGTTAAGGAATTACGCAGAAACTCCAATATGCATTTGATATTTAAGTAATAAAAATAGCAGAAACACTTATATTCTAAATGTTTTCTGCTATTTTTATTACTTTATTCGTGATATTTTTACCAGATTACTCCACCAACGAGATTAACAACAACCGCCGCAACCCATGCGATACTGCATTGCAGCAATATGACAAGCAATGCCCATTTTCCACCAAGTTCACGCTTTATTGAAGCTATTGCCGCAACACAAGGTGTGTACAAGAGGCAGAATACTAAGAGTGCCATTGCGTTTACAGGTGATATGATTCCGAGTAAAAATGATGTTTTTGGTATAAGTACCGAAAGTGTTGATACCACGCTTTCTTTAGCCATAAATCCGCAGATAAGTGCCGTGCATATACGCCAGTCGCCAAATCCGGCAGGCGAAAAGACAGGAGCGATAACGCCCGCTATGGATGCTAAAATACTTGATTTTGAGTCTTCTACCACATTGAATCTGAAATCAAAATTTTGTAATACCCATATGACGATTGTAGCAAGAAAGATTATGGTGAAGGCTTTCTGGAGAAAGTCTTTCGCTTTTTCCCATAAAAGCTGAGCCACATTTTTTATGCCCGGCATACGATAGTTAGGAAGCTCCATAACAAAGGGAACGGGTTCGCCTTTGAAGAGTGTTCTTCTAAATATCAGTGCGGCAGTTATAGCAAAAATAATGCCAATAAAATAGAGCAGTATCATGACGAGTGCTGCGTTGCCGGGGAAAAACGCAGTTGCAAAAAATGCGTATATAGGCAGTTTTGCCGAGCAGCTCATAAAAGGTGTGAGCAGTATCGTCATTTTTCTGTCGCGTTCTGAGGAAAGAGTTCTGCTTGCCATAACACCGGGAACTGTACAGCCGAAGCCTATGAGCATAGGGACTATGCTTCTGCCGGAAAGTCCTATTTTTCTTAAAAGCTTATCCATGATAAATGCGACACGAGCCATATAACCGCTGTCCTCCAGCAATGACAAAAACAAAAATAATGTTACTATAATAGGAAGAAAGCTGAGTACACTTCCCACACCGTTAAATATTCCGTCAATTACAAGAGAATGAAGGACACTGTTTACATTGAGTGATGTCAGAGCTTTGTCGACAGCATTTGTGAGAAACTCGATACCAAGTTCAAGCAGGTTTGAAAGTGCAGCACCGATTACATTAAATGTAAGATAGAATACGAGTGCCATTATGATGGCAAAACTTGGGAGTGCCGTGTATTTTCCGGTCAGTACCTTGTCGATTTTTCGGCTTCTCGTATGTTCTTTACTTTCGTGTGGCTTTACAACAGTTCCATCGCAGGTTTTTAATATAAAGTGAAATCTCATGTCGGCTATGGCTTCTGCACGGTCGAGTTTTCTGTCTTCTTCCATCTGCTGGATAATCTGTTCAAGTATATTTGACTCTTTTTCATTTAAGTTAAGGGCTTCTTTGATAAGAGAGTCACCTTCGGCAAGTTTTGATGCTGCAAATCGTACAGGGATATAAGCCTTTTTGGCTTTGTCCTCGATGAGGTGCATAATTCCGTGAATACAAGCATGGACGGCACTGCCGTTATCATCAGGAGAGCAAAAATCGGTTCTTATAGGTGTTTCCTGATATTTTGTTACATGGAGTGCATGGTCTATAAGTTCTTCTATGCCTTCATTTTTTGCAGCAGATATAGGAATTACCGGGACGCCGAGCTGTTTTTCCATCTCATTTATATGTATTGCACCACCATTTTCTCTTACCTCGTCCATCATATTAAGGGCAATGACCATTGGAATATTAAGTTCAAGAAGCTGCATTGTCAGATACAGATTTCTTTCTATATTAGAGGCATCGACAATGTTTATGATACCTTTCGGTTTATCTTTCAGTATAAATTCTCTGGTTACTATTTCCTCGCTTGTATAGGGCGACATTGAATATATACCGGGCAGATCGGTGATAAGGGTGTTTTTGTGACCTTTTATCACACCGTCTTTTCTGTCTACCGTTACACCGGGAAAGTTCCCTACATGCTGGTTTGAACCGGTAAGTCTGTTAAAAAGTGTTGTTTTGCCACAGTTTTGGTTGCCGACAAGGGCAAAAGTCAATACTTCATCATCAGGCAGAGGATTGTGGTGTTCTTTTTTATGTTCTTCATTATATTCGCCAAATCCTGGATGAGGAATCGACTTGTGTGGTTTGCTTTTCTTCGGTGTTTTATCGGATACAATCGGTTCAACTTCAATTTTTTTCGCATCGTCAAGTCTAAGTGTCAGATCGTATCCGTGAAGTTGTAATTCAAGCGGATCACCCATAGGTGCAAGTTTTATAAGAGAGAGAGTAGTTCCTTTTATAAGTCCCATATCGAGAAAATGCTGTCTTAAAGCACCTTCACCGCCCACGGATATTATTTTGGCACTGTCACCGGCTTTTAAGTCACCAAGATTCATTTTTTTGTTCATTTTATCCTCATTTCCGAGCAATGATTAGTTATTAAGCTAAGATACGAATTAGTATTTGTAATATAAAAGCCATTTGTGTTTGCTCAGGTACAAACAGCCGCTTTTTGATATGATTTATCAAAAAACATCTGATTACTGATAAATCTTATCAAAAAGCGGGACTGTTCGCAATAGTTACATAAAAATCAATCAGATGATAAGCCACAGTTTAGTCATGAAAAGACAATGAATGTATAGTATTAATATCTATACTGAATATGTGAATAATTATACACTAGAAAACGAGTGGAGATAAAATAGAGTGATACAGAGTGTTTAGAAAAAATTTAAGCAATAAAATTAAATTTTATATTTTAATTGCTTCAGATTTGTGGTATTATATTATGACAAAAGAAAATAGTTATTAGCCACATCATATATGTGAACAGTAACGAAATTTCGGGAGGTAGGTCTTATGGCAGACGTTAATCAGGAAGTTAAAGAATTAAAAGAGAAGATTGAGTTTTGTTCGTATGTTATGAAATATGGGAGACTGATTGATATGTCTTCTGATCAGACTGTTAAAGCGTTCAAACTTAAATGTGAATTGGAAGATGAGCTGAGATTCATCGAATTAAAAAATAAAAATGGAGGCAAATAAAAAAGTGCTGCCGGAAATTAAAACTACCGCAATATTATCCTATAATAAAGCGGTAGTTTTTTTGTTTGAATTTTTACATTGAAATTAATTTGGAAAAATTACAAATTTTTGTTTAAAATCTGTAATGTTAAATTAAAAAATCTTTACTCCATATGGCTCTAAAGTAAGTTTATCACCTGATATAGTGCTGAAACTTAATTCTTTATCAGTCACATTAAGGTAAAATTCTATTGTATCACCGGTTTCGTCCTCACGCTTATGATATTCTATTCCATCGGGGAGTACATAGTATGGTGTTTCTGTTTCTTCAAGCATAGTTTTGAAAAGCTCAGACATTGCATTCATATCAAGCCTTGCAGCAACATAGTACGATTTGCCATCACCATATGTTTTTCGTGTTACAACGGGAGTTCCGGCATAAAAATCACTGTCATATCTTGCGATAACATCTGCATCTGATACACGGAGAATTTCAGCATAATCACGGATTTTGGCTTTGTTTCCATTTGTGAATGTGGCTGAATTTATGTCGCAGTCATAAAGTGTATCAATTTCTTCACTTATTAAGCCAAATAGCTCGCTAAGTCCGTTGCCTGGAAAACCACCGAGAAAACAGAGTGTGTTATCATCTACATAACCCGTGAGATATGTTGCAAGGAGCTGACCGCCTCGTTTTACAAATTTTTTGAGATTATCAGCTGTGCCCGGTCTTAACATGTATAGCATAGGTGCGACAACTACATTGTAGTCGTCAAGATTATCATCTGATGCTACTACATTCATGTCTATTCCAAGTTTTAAAAATTCATGGTAAATGTCAGCACAAGTCTGAGGATAATTTTTTGTTTCGTCTGAAAGTCCACGCATATTTTCAATAGCCCACATATTATCCCAGTCAAAGAGAAGTGCTGCTTTAGGTTTTACCAGTGTTCCCTTTACCTTTGAGAGATTGTCAAGCATTTCTCCGACTTTGGCAACTTCTTTAAATATTCTGGTATCATCGGTGCCTAGATGGTCTACGACTGCACCGTGGAACTGTTCAAAAGCACCTCTGCTCTTTCGCCACTGGAAATACTGTACCGTGTCAGAACCACATCCTACAGCCTGTGCAGAAAAGAGTTTATGCACACCGGGACGCTTGAGTTTGTTGTATCTGTGCCAGTTTGCAAGTCCCGGAGCACTTTCCATAAGCATATAAGGCTGGTCTTTTTTCATTGAACGCATAACTGCGTGGTCAAAAGAACTTCTCGCCATTGTGTCGGCAAAAGTTTCATAGTTATTATGGAAGAAAGGATAAGAGTCCCATGAAATAACATCAAGCTCTTTTGCCATCACACGATAATCAAGCCCTGGGAAAAGCTGCATAAAGTTTGTTGTGACAGGAATATTTGGTGTTCTCCTTTTGAGGATTTCAATCTCTGACTTCATATAATCAGTAGTATTCCATGTGGTAAAGCGTTTCCACTCGAGATTTAGCCCCATTATGCTGAACTCACCGTTGGCATATGGAGGTTCTATCTGTGAAAAATCATTGTATGTATGACTCCAAAAGCTTGTCCACCATGCCTTATTTAATTTATTTATATCGTGGTCAAATTTGTCTGCGAGATAGTCCTGAAATTTCTTTTTGCACAGAGGACAGAAACACTCACCGCCAAATTCATTTGATATATGCCACATTACAAGTCCCGGATGGTCGCCTACAGTGTCGATTATCTTATTTATAATGATACCGGTTTTTTCTCTGAATTTAGGTGATGACATACAGTGATTATGTCTGAAACCGTGGTGTGCACGGTGGTCATCGGCATTTACACGCATACATTCAGGATATTTTTCGTCAAGCCAGGCAGGGCGGGCACCTGAAGGTGTTGCAAGAATGGTATAGATGCCATTTTCATAGAGTTTATCCATAATGTTTTTGAGCCAGTCCATATGAAACTCGCCCTCTGACGGTTCATAGGCTGCCCATGCGAATATGCCTACGGACATACTTGTCATCTTTGCTTTTTTCATAAGTTCAATATCTTTTTCAAGAATGTCAGGGCGGTCAAGCCACTGGTCAGGGTTATAGTCTGAGCCGTGGAGCAGTCCCTTTATCTGAGGAAATAAAATTTTTTTACTCATATATACATACCTCCAAAAAATCTGTAAAGTATTAAGATTATAACATTTATAAGGGATATTCACAATGCAAGATTGGGATAACAGTTACAATAAATGTAACAGTTCTACCATAAAAAGGTACTTAACAATACAATGAGTAGTTAAATGTCTTGCTGATTATCTTTATAAGGTTGAAGTGATATGAGTTAAAAATACAGGCACATGGCGAGATAGCCGCAGCACCAGTGCAAAAACACGCATCCCCACAGATTTTGGTGTCTTTCATATACATATCCGAGAGCCATACTGAGTAAAAATGCACTCATCATAAAATAGAAACCGAAAGGCATATGCATAAGTGAAAAGAGCAGAGAAGTTAAAAATATGCTGAAAAATTTCTGGAAGCGTATTTTCATAAGTGATTTTACACTTGTCTGTATCACGCCACGGGCAAGAAATTCCTGAACAAAGGCGGTGAATACATAGGTGTAGACACCTGAGAGCGAACCACCTATATAGTAGTCCTTTATTTTGTAACCGAGTAACATAAGTATGGCTTTGCTAAGCAGAAGTATGCATGAAGCGACAGCCGCTATGGATAGAGACTCGACAATAGTTTTCTTTATTGTGTTTTTCCGTGGGATAAGTCCTATGTCACGCATTGAAAAGCTTGTCATAAAGACTATAACGAGGAAAAGCAAAAAGGTTATACATTCTATAATCTGAGTGTAAACGGAGGATTTTAAATATATATGTAAAGTAAATTGCAAAAGACTCCATGTCATAAGGAAAACACTGATACAGAGTATAAGACCTGCAAAAATAAAAGCACAGTCATGTTCATGCTGTCTTAATTTATATT
Source organism: Clostridium sp. AF34-13 (assembly GCF_003477845.1). Taxonomy (NCBI): domain Bacteria; kingdom Bacillati; phylum Bacillota; class Clostridia; order Eubacteriales; family Clostridiaceae; genus Clostridium; species Clostridium sp. AF34-13. The sequence continues at coordinate 177,058 of NZ_QUEB01000007.1, read as the reverse complement.
TGTCGGTGTCATCTTCTATAAGTATCACCATACCGTTAAAACCGGTGTCCGGGTTATAAACGGCATCGGGGTCAAAAAGTTCCGTCTGCGATGGTTTTAAAAGACTTATATCTATATTAAAATAGTGTACTTCTTTTTCTTTGCCAAAACGGTATCTTATTGAAGTTTTTGGCATTACTTTTCCCTTGTCGATACTTTCACGGAAAAGTTTGTTGAAAGCTTTGTTTTTTTTGTTATTCATAAAAAGTTCTTTAAAGGACTGTCCAAGAACATCTTTTTTGGATGAAATTCTTAAAATTTCAAGACTTGCTGAATTGCAATAAGTTATTGTGCCGTCAGAGTCAAGGGTTATGACCCCGTCTGACATATTTTCAAATATCATATTTTTCTGGTCGGCAGATATGGTTGCCGGAAATTGTGGTGACATAGGAATACCTCGCTTTGTTAAATCTGGTAACAGTTCTAACTTTTTATGGCTGAACTGTTACATAATATAATCATATCATACTTCTATTGCATTTTTTTATCAAATTGGCATTGTTTATATTGACTTTTTTATCAAATTATACGAAAATAGGCATGGTATTCAATAATACATAATTATATATATAAAATTTAGAAATGGAGATGATTGAATGTTTGGTTTTGGTCAGTTAATAGACACTTTAAAGAAAAGTCCAAAGAAGATCGTTTTTACGGAAGGTGAGGATTCGCGTATTCTTGAGGCTGCTTCAAGATTACTTGCAAGTAATTTCCTTCATCCTATTCTTATTGGAAATGAAGAAAAGATTATGGATGCAGCAGAGGAGTGTGGTTTTAACATTCGAGGTGCTGAGATTATAGATCCTGAAAATTATGAGAAGATGGACGAGATGGTTGAAATGCTCTGTGAAATCAGAAAGAAAAAAGGTATGACACCTGAAATGGCAAGAGAAGTTCTTTCACAGGCAAACTATTTTGGAACTATGCTTGTAAAAATGGGTGTTGCTGATTCATTACTTGGTGGTGCTACATATTCAACGGCTGACACGGTTCGTCCGGCACTCCAGTTGATAAAGACAAAGCCGGGACACAGTATCGTATCATCATGCTTTATACTTGTAAGACCAAGTGCTACAGGTGAAAATGAGGTTATCGCTATGGGTGACTGTGCGATAAATATCAAACCGACTGAGGATGAACTTGTAGAGATAGCAGGTGAGGCTTCAAAATGTGCAAGGATATTCGGTGTAGATCCGCAGGTTGCATTTTTAAGTTATTCGACACATGGCTCAGGAAAGGGAGAAGATGTTGACAAGATGAGAAATGCAGCTCAGAAAGCAAGAGCAAAGTACCCTGATCTTCCTATAGATGGCGAGCTTCAGTTTGATGCTGCCGTATCACCTAGAGTCGCAAGGACAAAGTGTCCTGAATCAGAGGTTGCAGGTCACGCAAATACATTTATATTCCCTGATATTAATGCCGGAAACATCGGATACAAGATTGCACAGCGTATGGGTAATTTTGAGGCATATGGTCCTATACTTCTCGGACTTAATGCACCGGTTAATGATCTGTCAAGAGGATGTAATGCATCAGAGGTTTATTCTATGGCAATCATTACAGCAGCATTAGCTAACAACATTTAACATTATCAGGCAGCAGAGCAGATTGCGGGTATCTGCCTGACTGACAATAAATTACAAACTATAAATAAAAGCGGAAAATGATGTTTGAATTAATAAGACAATACGGCTTCTAAAATAAATGGCAGGAGTTATATTGTGCAAAGACAGCAGATTCCGCTTTGTTTATCATTATCGGATAATAGGACTGGTATATATGAAAGATAAGTTTTTCTTAATGCATATGATGCCTATAGTGAGGGCTCATATTGCGATATTTGATGAAAATGGAAATGTAAAAGAGCAATTATCTGAATCGAGAGAAGAAGATTTAAAACTATATTCAGAAATTATTAAAAAGTCAAGGAAAGATTTCCCATATATTATACTTATTGATACAAGTGTTGTTGTATGCGTTATGTGGAATGAGCCAGAAAAAGAATTTATTGTTATAGGAAAGACTGCACTTTACAGTGAATTTGAAAATCGCAACCAGGATATACTTGAATGTCCCAAGGACACATATACATCTGCGATAATACTTATATGGAATAAACTTACGGGTAAAATGATAGGTAAAGGTGATCTCTGGACAAAGAACATAGTTCTTGATGATTCTGTCAGTAAGTTTATAACAGAGAATATATTTGAATATCAGGAGAATGGAAAGCTGCATAATCCATATGCACAGGAGCAGAGGGAACATGACAGTATAAGGCGTGGCGATATAGAGGGACTTAAAGCAAGTATAAATGAGGTTTATCCGGGTGAGATAGGGAAACTTGCGGAAAATCAGGTCAGGAGTATAAAAAATGTTGCGATAGCGGTTATAACTTGTGCTTCAAGGTGTGCCATAGAGGGTGGATTAAATGCGGAGAAAGCATTTTCAATGGCTGACGGATATATAATGTATATAGAAGAAGAGATGAATGATCCGGTAGAGATAGAACGGGTTGTAAGGGAAGCCGAGTTTAATTATGCCAGGGATGTGCATGATTTAAATAGAAAAAACATAAAAAATCCATTGATACATCAGGTTAAGGATTATATATTCTCTCATATACACGAACAGCTTATGGTAAGAAATATTGCCAGATATATAGGGGTTTCACCAAATTATCTTTCAGAACAGTTCAGCCGGTTTGAAGGAGTTACACTTAAACAGTATATTATTGATGAAAAAATAAAATCAAGTGAATATCTGTTAAAATTTACGGATTATTCTCTTCAGGAGATAAGCAGTTTTTGTGCGTTCAGTTCGCAGAGCAGATTTAGTGTATATTTTCAAAGAAAAAATGGTATCACACCTGCAAAATATAGAAAAATGTATCAAAAAGGGAAAAAATAGAAAAAAACAGAAAAAAACAGTATTTTTTGTAGTTAAATCAGTAGAAAATGTATATAACAAAAGTTTCATTGATGATATAGTAGCGTGAAAAGTTGCAAAATGTATTTTTTTGAGATGAAAAGGAGTGTTTTTGTAATGAACAAAGTAAACATTAAGTTTAGAGATGTAGCTGACGTAAACAGGTTTGTTCACATTCTCTCAAAATACGATGCTGATTTTAACTTATACTGTGGAAGTTATTATGTAGATGCAAAATCTTTGCTTGGCATTATGACTATGGATCTTAGAAACAGTATGTGGATGACAGGAAACTGTGAACCGGCTGAAGCAAATCAGATTATTCGTGAATTAGGAGACTTCGTTGCAGCATAATTTGTTATGAAAGCAGACCGGAAGATATGGATATAGATTGAAAAAGCACAAAACTCTGCGCTTGTTGCAGATTGCATCTGTTATGTAAACTGCAGCCTACATTTCACATTAGTTGTGAGATGGCAGAGTTTTTTTCTTTTACAAACATATAGTTTTGTGATAAAATAAAAAATGCTTATTGTTCGTAGATTTAATGCAAACAGTAATAAAATGTACTTGCAGAAAAATGGCTACTGTTCAGAGGAGTGAATAGAGACAAAAAAATAATGGTGGAGGATAGAATATACCATGCAGAAAAAAGTTTTAACATTTATGCTGGCATTTGTGCTGTCATTATCATTTGTGACTACTGCATCAGCGATGGGTTATCATGAAAGTGATATTGAAAAATATATTATGGGGCAGTTATCAAATGCAAAGATACCGGGAGGTTCCGTTTCTATAGTAACATCCGGAAAAGAGGTGTATAGTGCATCTTTTGGAGATGTGCCGGAGACAACATCTGATTTAAAGATTGGTTCAGTGAGTAAAGTATTTACCTCATTAGCCGTATTGCAGCTTGCGGATTCAAAAAAACTAAAACTTGACACAAGTGTTTCTGAGCTGGTTACAGGATTTGATGGAAATAGTGATGTGACAGTTGAGGAGCTTTTGAGACAGACAAGCGGCTATACTGCTGAACAGAGTATAAAGGGTGACAGGATTCCTGCTCCGGATGGAAAAAAGGGAGAATATAAGGACGCAAGGATAAACTATGCGATACTTGGAAAAATAGTAGAAGCTGTGTCTGAAAGTGACTATTCAGAATATATTCAGAAAAAGATAGTAAAACCATTAAAACTTGAGTCAACATATACTACCGATGAAATGTCAGGAAAAGATATTGTGGGTGGTCATGATAATATTTTTGGGCTTCCGGTTGCAAAAAGAGCAGTGAGCAATGATGACAAAGAGTGGGATGCAGTTTCAGCTACAGGCATTGTTTCAGATGCGAAAGACATGGGAAATGTTTTGAGTATGTATCTCGCAGCGGGTGGACAGACCCTTTCTTATGATCAGATTGAAAAAATATATTCTGATGGTGTAGATTGCGGAAAAACAATATTCGGAACAAATGGAACATCAAGTCTTGGATGGATAAAAACAAAAGTCGGCAAGCAGGATGTATATTATGTTTCAGGAGCTATAGATGGTTACATTTCGGCAGCTTTTCTCGTACCGGGTCAAGATGTTGGAATTGCTATGCTTTTTGACACATCTGATGTAATTTCAGGTAATGATGTAATTTCTGAACTTATGTCAAATGTTGTATGTCTTGCAATAGGCGAGAAAGCGAGAACAATAGATTCAAAAGCAGTCATGATGCCGCATATTGAGTTTGATGTTGTATATGTCATTGCATTTTTTGCGTCACTTCTTCCTATGTTCATGATGAGCTGGTGGTATAGAAGAACAAGAAATAAAGGGATTGGCATAGTTAAGACTATTGTGGATGTGGTTGTTCATATTGCACTTCCTATAGTGATATATCAATTTGTACCTGTTATCATAGAAAATGTTTTAGGCAACTCGCTCGGTTCGTGGTTTATGATCAAAAAGTTCCTTCCGGAATGTTACTATATCACTCTTATTGTTGATGCGATATTACTTATCGGCGTGCCAGTCAAGGTAATTGCAGCTATTGTTGCAATGAAGAAAGGTCCTGTCGATGAGGACGAAGAAATGGCGGAAGATGAATTATTTGAAAATTTAGGTGATGATGCAGAAAAATCAGATGAAGATAAAGAGGAAAAAACAGAGCAGATAACATCAGATGATGTCAAGCAGCAGGAAAGTGATGAAACATCTGAAAAATCAGAAAAAAACGAAGATGAAAATTTGGACGGCAGCAATGATATAGCAGATAAAGATGGTAAAACAATTACAGATATTTCAGAAACAGAGCAGGGAGTATCGGACGATGATAATGCAGAAATATCTGACAGTAAACAGGATATATCAGAATTGGAAAATGTAACAGAAGAAATTGCAGCTGCGGCGGAAGAAGATGATGACATAGAGAATGTCGAAACAAAGAACGATATATCAGAAACAGAAAGCCAAGATGAACAGGCAGATGCTTTAAAAACACAGGATGAGGTCGTAAAGGAATTTAAGACAAGGTCCGGCAAAAACAAAAAGACTGAGGAATACGAGAGCAGCTTTGAGAGAGAAGCTGTAAAAGCCTTAGAAACAGATGAGCATGAAAATTCAGACGATACCAATGATGAACTTAAGGATATCAAGTCTGATTCGCAGATGCAGACGGCAGTTCCAAAGATAAAAAAGAGATATAGTCCTCAAAAGGGAATGCCTGTAAAGATTGTTGTCGAGCCGGATGATAACCTTGACAACTAAAAAGGATTATGTTAATATTTTTTCAATTAAGCAGTATTATTAGCGGTCACACGGCAGGTTGTGGTCGATAGTATATGAAATTTGGACAATTAATTTAAAAGTGATGGCTGTGATGAGGAGGAGTACATATATTTAAGATTCCCTAGAGAGAGGATGTATGGTGAAAATCCTTGTATCTGATATATGGAAGTAGCCTTTGAGCTTTGAACTGAAAGCAGTGATATGGATTAGCAGATTTTATATATCCGTATATCAATGATGTTTGTATCAAAATGTGTTTTGCTGCAGACCGATGCAAGTAGGCTTCAACGGATTTTCCAACGTTATATGGAAAACGATATAAAAGATTTTTATCTGAGTATCGGATGAGTGCAGATTTTATCTGAAATTAGGTGGTACCACGAAAATATTCGCCCTAAATTGACATTGTTTGTCAGTTTAGGGCTTTTTTGATGAAAGATGCAGTGATAGCGGCACTGAGTTTGCAAAGCAGACTTTTGTTACTACTTATATAAGAAAGGTTTGGTGTTTAACTATGATTAAAGGAACTGAATTATTTGTAAAGGCATTGAAAGAGGAGGGGGTTGATACACTTTTCGGTTATCCGGGAGGTCAGGCGATAGATCTTTTTGATGCACTGTACGACCAGGATGATATTGAAGTCATTCTGCCAAGACATGAGCAGGCACTTATCCATGCGGCAGACGGATATGCAAGGTCAACAGGAAAGACAGGTGTGTGCCTTGTCACAAGCGGACCGGGTGCAACAAACCTTGTAACCGGAATTGCTACAGCAAATTATGACAGCGTTCCGCTTGTATGCTTTACAGGTCAGGTTCCGCTAAACCTTATGGGAAATGATGCGTTCCAGGAAGTAGATATAGTAGGAATAACGAACAGTATATGCAAATACAGCGTAACAGTAAGAAAGAGAGAGGACCTCGGACGAATAATAAAAGAAGCTTTCTACATAGCAAGAACAGGCAGACCGGGACCTGTAGTTGTTGACATACCGAAAGATATTCAGGTTGCGATGGGAAGTGAAGAATATCCTGAGGAAGTAAATATAAGAGGTTATAAGCCTAGTGAGGGTGTCCATGTTGGACAGATAAAAAAAGCCGTGAGCATGATGAAAAGGGCAAAAAAGCCATTGTTCTTACTCGGAGGAGGAGTAAATCTGTCGGGGGCAAACGAACAGATGAAAGAGCTTGTCGAGATGACGGGCATCCCTGCGATAACGACCATTATGGGAAAAGGTGCAATATCATCAAAGCACAGATTATATCTTGGAAACATCGGAATACACGGAAGTTATGCGGCAAACCATGCGGTAAGTGAATGTGATCTTCTTATTTCCATAGGTACAAGATTTAATGACAGGATAACGGGAAAGATAAGTGAATTTGCAAAAGATGCAAAGATAGTGCATATAGATATAGACTCCGCTTCTATTTCAAAAAATATTGTCGTAGACATTCCTATAGTAGCAGATGCAAAACTTGCCATAGAAAAACTTATCGAGTACGGAGCACCGCTCAAGATAGAAAAATGGGTAGAACAGACGCTTGAATGGAAAGAAAAATATCCTATAAACATGGATAAATATGAGGGACTTACACCTGAAAAAGTAATAAAGTACATAAATGATAACTTTGAAAGACCTATCGTAAGCACAGATGTAGGTCAGAACCAGCTCTGGACAACGCAGTTCTTTGATATAGAGACAAACAGACAGCTTCTTACATCGGGCGGACTCGGAACAATGGGGTATGGATTTCCAGCGGCAATAGGAGCAAAGATAGGAAATCCTGAAAGACCTGTTATAGCAATATCAGGTGACGGCGGTATGCAGATGAACATTCAGGAATTTGCGACAGCTATGGTTTATGAACTTCCTGTCATTGTAGTAGTATTCAATAACGGTTATCTCGGAAATGTAAGACAGTGGCAGCAGCTTTTCTTTAACAAGAGATATTCAAGTACCTGCCTTACATATAGAAAGAGCTGCAACCGTGACTGTATGAATAAGGACAAATGCTGTCCGAAATATATACCTGATTTTGTAAAACTTGCTGAGAGTTATGAAGCAAGGGGGATAAGGATAACAAAAGAGGAAGAATTAAAGAAAGCGTTTGACTATGCGCTTGAATTTAAAAAGGGACCTACACTTATTGAGTGCGTGATAGAGAGAGAGGCAAATGTATCGCCGATGGTGCCGACGGGAAAAACGCTTGCGGATATGATTATGGATTGTTAAGATTTGTAAAATTAGATTTATGTTGTGTTGATTGCACAAATATAATTTAGTGAAAATTTTACAAAATATGGTTTGTATATGAACTGATAAGAAAAAATAGAAAGGATGATTGTGATATGGAAATGAAGAAACGTTGTATTTCGCTTTATGTGGAAAATCAGATAGGAGTTCTTGCTAAGATTTCCGGTCTTTTTGCGGGCAAGTCCTACAATCTTGATACGCTTACGGTGGGTGAGACTGAGGACCCTACTGTTTCAAGAATGACTATAGAGATGACTATGGATGATGTGACTTTTGAGCAGGTTAAAAAGCAGCTTAACAGAAATGTTGTCGTTATCAAGGTTATGGATTTTTCTGATATTCCTATCCATAAGACGGAACTTGTATATATCAAGATAAACAGTTGTACAGAGAAAGATAAAAATGAGATATTCAGGATAGTAAATTCTTTTGACCATCTTGAGATTGCTGACTATGGAAAAAAATCGGTTATTGTAAGATATGTGGAGACAGAAGGCAAAGTTAATGATATAATAGATTTGTTTAATAAAACTTTTATAAACAGAATAGAAGTAGTCAGAGGTGGAAGCGTTGCTATTGAAGCGGTTTCAACTACCACGAGATAAGGAGAGGTGACGGATGAAAGAGGAGAGTCTAGGGAAAATACTTACAAAGTGCAGCTATGTGTTGTTCGCTATAGCTTTTGGATATATATCATTAAATATTATGTTTGCGGATAAGATTCATTCATATAAAATAACCAAGCTTCTTCCGGGGATGATGGTTGGCGGTGTTGTAGTGGCAATAGGGATGTTTATATTAAGTAAAATTGTTCAGGAAAAGATTGACCGCCATTTTAAAAAAGTGTTGATTGTTTTTTCAATCGTATATTATATTGTCTTAATTAGAATGGGATTTCTTTTGAGATTTACACCGTCATTTGATATGGATGCAATCTATAGCGGAGCAATTCAATGGACTAATGAGGGGAATTTCTCGAATTTTTATGAGTATTTTGGTTATTTTCCAAATAATCTTGGCTCAATGGGATTTTTACATATTGTATTTAAAATTGCATCATTATTTGGCATAAAGGATTTTTTTGCGGTAGGAATAATTGTAAACAGTGCACTTATAACGGGAACTGCCGTAATTGTTTCACTTATCTGTGAAAAAATAGCAGGTTCTAAAACAGCTTTGATGTCATTAATCTTAGTTTTATTATGTTTTCCGTTTTATTTTATGGGTGCGGCATTTTATACAGACTCGTTATCATTAATATTTCCGGTGTTATTCTATTATTTGTATCTGTGTTTAAAAGATGAAAACGATAAAAAGAAACAGATAATATATCTTGTAACTATGGGGGTGTCTTTGACTATAGGTATGATGATAAAATTTACCGTTGTTATAGTTTTGATAGCTGTAGTCATAGATGCATTTCTTTGTATTTCGTGGAAGAAAGTGTTGTTGATATTAGTTGTTTCTTTAGCATTTTACGGGGTAACAGTGTCAATATATAATCATAATATCTATAAAAATTATATAAGTGACGAGCAATATCAGAACTTAAAAACACCATATTGGCATTGGATAATGATGGGCTTACAAAATAATGGTTATTATAATCCGGAGGACTATGAATATACAAGGTTGTATGATGTAAATGAAAGGTCGGCAGCCTGCCGTAAAAAGGCAATGGAGAGAGTTAAAGAACTGGGTGTATCAGGTCTGTTTAAACTTTGGACTAGCAAAGCGGTAATCTGTTTTGGCGATGGAACATATGCATTGTCAGATTTCTTAGACGATACACCGGCGAATGAAACCGGTATTCATAATTATATCTTATATGCAGGGAAAAATTATAGCAAATATCAGTCATTTTCAACAGGGTTATTGATAGTTTTATATCTGCTCGCTATTGTTGGTGCTGGTAGGGATATTGTTGGCAAAGTTAAATATAGAGAATCGATTTTGCCGACAGCTCCAAGACTTGCGATGCTTGGGATACTATGCTTTTTAATCTTATGGGAAACAAGCGGAAGATATTTTACTAACTATGTACCGATATTGATAGTTTGTGCTTCGCTTACATTGTATTGGAAGAAGGAGGTAGTTTAAGTTATGTCAGAGGGGATTATAGGAAATATTACAGCGGTTCTGTATTATATGTTCTTTGTTATAAGTGGTATAATTATAATGTTTAGACTGCTGAATAGTCAAAAGTTAAGTATTATGTTTAAATGTCTTTTGGGAAGTGTTTTCGGAACACTTGAATTTCAATGGATGCCGATAATATTTGCTTTTTTCATGGATTTTACGGTTAAGGCACATATATGTGCTTTGGTTATTCAGGTGCTTGTTTTTATATTAGTTATATTGAAAACAAATAGGGAACAGGGATTTATAAATACTTATAAAAAACCGATAGAATGGAAAAGATTTTTGTGGGAAAATCCGGCATCTATAATTATTTTTGCAAGTTTTGTTATATTTGCTTATTGCCTTAATACGCATACGATATTACTGAATTCAGACGGAAGTTTACATACGGGACAGGCAACTTACGGTGATATGAATATGCATATAGGATTTATCACAAGCATTGCAAAACAGCATACATTTCCACCGGAATATTCTATTTATCCGGGCATAAAACTGGCATATCCGTTCTTAAGTGACAGTATAAGTTCAAGTCTGTATCTATTGGGAGCATCACTTAGAGTGGCATATATTATTCCAATGCTTGTTGCGGTAATGCAGGTTTTTTGTGGATTTTACTGTTTTATTAAGTTTTGGTTCAAAAAAGGTTCGGTAGCTTTTATTGCATTTATATTATTTTTCTACGATGGGGGATTTGGTTTCATCCATTTCTTAAACAAAGTAAATTTTTCTAAAAATTTTACAGAGTTTTATTTTACACCGACAAGTATTGGCGATTACAATTATCGCTGGGCACAGATAATAGCAAATATGTTAATTCCACAACGTGCGACATTGTTTGGATGGGCAGTATTATTTCCGCTTCTTGCGTTTTTATATTATGCAAAAGAAAATCGAAGCATTAAGAGTTTTCTTATAGCCGGGATAATGGCAGCAGGTTTACCTATGATACACACTCATTCATTTCTCGCACTGGGTATAATATGTGTTGTATGGCTGTTTTGGGATATGTATAAAGAAAAAGAAAGTTATTTGTTATTAAAACTCGCTGGAATAATCTGGGTAGTATTTTTCTTTTTGTTGAGAATGTATAATGACAAGACGGGATTGATAGAAAAAAATGGCTTTATTATAATGATTGCAGGCTTAGGCATTATAGCAGTTCTTTTTGTTAAAGAAATTGTATTATGTTTTAAAAATTCGACTATTAAAAGTTATATACAAACATGGGGAGTATTTCTTATTCCAGTAATATTATTTGCATTTCCACAGTTATTATTTTGGACATTTGGTCAGGCATCAGGTGATGGATTTTTGAGAAGCCACTTTAACTGGTCTAATGCAAATGATAATTATTTTATATTTTATCTGAAAAATATAGGAATTACTTTTTTGATTTTTTTCCCAGCTTGGGTATCGGCAAAGAAAAAAGAAGTTCAGACTGCATCGCCAATGTTACTGATATTTTTTATTGCTGAGCTAGTAGTATTTCAGCCAAATGAATATGACAATAATAAATTATTGTTTGTAGCATTTGTATTTATGTGTGGAATTGTCTCAGATTTTGTGATAAAATTATTTGAGAAAAATTGGAATATAATACTTAAAGGTGCATTAGCGGTAAGTTTGCTGTTTGTAGGAGTATTTTCTTCTAGTATGACTATTGCGAGAGAATGTGTGTCTGACTATGAATTGTATTCAAAAGCACAGGTAGATGCGGCTGAATATATAGAAAAAAATACTGCTGAAAAAGCGGTATTTCTTACGGGAGATAATCATAATAATGCAGTTGCGGCATTGACGGGAAGAAGTATTGTATGCGGGGCAGATACATTTTTATATTATCACGGAATTAACACGGCGGAGCGTAAAAATGAGGTTGCCAATATGTACGCAGACCCGGTTGGAAATAAGGAATTGTATAAAAAATATAATGTATCATATATTTTTGTAAGTGATGTGGAAACTGGCGAATTCCAGATTAATTTTGAGGGATTAGGACAGATTGCGGAAAAGGTATATGATGCTCAGAATGTTGTGATATATAAATGTAATGAGTTATAAAATGAGGGATAACAGTTAATAAGAATGGATGAAAATTTAAAAAAAAATGTTGTAATCATCGGAGGAGGTCCGGCTGGTCTTACAGCAGGATATGAACTATTAAAGGATAATGATGATATTAAAGTTACGATACTTGAGGAGAGTAAGTCGCTCGGCGGTATATCACAGACAGTAAGATACCACGGCAACAGGATGGATATTGGCGGACACCGCTTCTTTTCAAAAGATGATACGATTATGAAGTGGTGGTCTGATATGCTCCCGGTACAGGGTAAACCGTCCTATGATGATAAGGTGCTCGGCAGAGAAAAAGAGTTTGCAAAAGGCGGTCCTGACCCTGAAAAGGAAGATGAGGTAATGCTTGTCAGGGAGAGGGTTTCAAGGATATATTATAATCGCCATTTCTTTGATTATCCTATATCAATGAAGCCTGAAACTATAAAAAATATGGGACTTTTTACTACATTTAAGGCAGGAATGAGTTATCTTGGCTCATGCATAAAGAAAAGACCTGAGACAAATCTTGAAAACTTTTATATAAACCGTTTTGGAAAAGTATTATACAGTATGTTCTTTGAGGGCTATACGGAAAAACTCTGGGGCAGGCATCCAAGAGAAATATCGGCGGACTGGGGAGCTCAGCGTGTCAAAGGTCTTTCTATCCGTGCGATAATTAAAGATATTTTTTCTAAGATATTCGGTAAAAAAGACAACTCAAATGCAGAGACCTCACTTATTGAACAGTTCTGGTATCCGAAGTACGGACCGGGTCAGCTTTGGGAACTTACGGGAGAAAAGATAAAAGAAAAAGACGGAAGTATCTTATTTGAACATAGTGTAAAAAAGATAAATAAGAAAGACGGTAAGATAGTTTCGGTCATATGTGCTACACCGGATGGTGAAAAAGAAATATCAGGTGATGTATTTATTTCTTCAATGCCTGTAAAAAATCTTGTTGAGGGAATGAACGATGTGCCTGACGATATTAGGGATGTGGCGGCAGGACTTCCATACAGGGATTTTGTTACGGTTGGACTTCTTGTAAAAAAACTTGAACTTGTAAATAAGACGGACAAGAAAACATTATCAGATATAGTACCGGACTGCTGGATATATGTTCAGGATAAAGGATACAAACTCGGAAGAATACAGATATTTAACAACTGGTCACCGTATATGGTTGAAAAACCTGAGGACGCGGTTTGGATAGGACTTGAATATTTTTGTGCCGAGGGTGATGAATTCTGGAATATGACTGATGAAGAATGTATCGCATTTGCAAAAGACGAGCTTGTGAGAATGGAAGTGATAAAATCGGATGCAGTCCTTGATGCACACAGGGAGAGAGTAAAGAAAGCATACCCGGCATATTTTGATACATACAGCGATTTTGATAAGCTGGTTACATATTTAGACGGTTATGACAATCTTTTCTGTGTGGGAAGAAACGGTCAGCACAGATACAACAATATGGACCACTCAATGCTTACGGCAATAAATACTGCAAAAGCAATAAAAGATAATGTAACTGATAAAACAAATATATGGAATGTAAATACGGAGAAAGAATATCATGAGTCAAAATAAACAAATGACTGAAAATATAATAAACACGATTGCAAAACATCCGTACCTGTCAATGTTTTTGGTATGTCTTATGGCAAATTTGCTTTGTTTTGGTTCGGAGGGAAATGTTCCTCAGAATACTCTTGGCATTGAAATAATGATAGTGCTTATTGTTTCGCTGTTGTTTTATCATTGTATGTTAAAAAATTACGGAGATAAGATAAATTTCATATTTGGTGAGGAAAATAAGATTTCGTATAGTGCATTATTTACGATTGTACTTGAATATACAGTTCTTTTACTTTTTGGGGCTTACAGATTCACCAATTCGCAGTATAAGGGTGTATGGATTTTTGTTGTAGGGACGATATTACTGGGAATGTTGTGTGTCTCACTGTATAGTGATAAATTAAAGATGCAGGTTATATCGTTAGCTATAATGGGAGAGAGTTTTCTTGTGAAATTTTATTATATTTTTTATACATCGGTTTATACAAGGCAGAATGATGTAGGAGAATTTGGTGGCAATGACGGTCATTCTGCTTACATTGAATATATATTGTTCAATCATAAACTGCCTGATTTCGATCCAAGAGAGGTATGGACATTTTGTCATCCGCCACTCCATCATTTTCTGTCTGCCGTGTGGATAGGCATAAACCAGTATGTGCTAGGAGTAGACAAGGATGCGTCAAGAGAATCATTGCAGACACTTACATTGTTTTATTCGATGGTGGTTATTATAGCAGCATATAAAATCTTGCGGTATTTCAAGCTGAAAGGAATGTCACTTTATATACCGCTTATGATAGTGGCATTCCATCCGTCATTTACATATCTTGCAGGAAGTGTTAATAATGATATACTTTCAATCGCACTTATGATGTGTGCCATAGTATGTACGATGAGATGGTATGAAGAACAAAATATTAGGAATATTTTAAAAATAGCATTTTGTATAGGATTTGCAATGATGGCAAAACTTTCAGCAGGGCTTATAGCACCGTCGGTTGCAGTTGTATTTTTATATGTATTTATAAAAAATGGAAAAAATAACATAAAAAAATATATCATCCAGTTTTTGTCATTTGGGATTGTGTGCGTACCTCTTGGATTGTGGTTTGAGATAAAAAATCTTATCAAATATAAGATGCCGATAACATATATACAGGAAGTGGCAAAGGGAACATCGCAGGAGTTAGGTGACCAGAAATTTTTAAACAGGATAACAGATTTTTCAGCAAAACATTTTAAAAATGTGTTTGAACAGTGGCTAAGTATAGATGCAAACGGCAAAAAAATAGGATTTAATGAAAATAATCCTATAATATCTCTGCTTAAAACTTCGTTATTTCATGAGTATGTAAATGAATATACCTTTGGCGATAATAAATTTGCTTTAGCTTTGTGTAAGCCCTATTTCTGGCTTTGCATTATTCTTGCCATATCATTATTTGTTATAATGATAATAGCATTAGTTAAGGCAAAAAATATGCAGCCTATATGGAAAATATTTTTTGTGTTGTTTTATGTATTTATGATGCTTAACATATATAAAATGTCAGCAGATTATCCCATGGTATGCACTATGAATTTCAGATATATAACACCAACTGTTATAGTTCAGGCATTGTTTGGTGGAATATGGCTTGTATCATACAGGGGTCAGGTCGTGAAAGAAACTTGTGGCACAGCAGATGGAAAGGTAGATATGATAAAAGGGAAAGCAGATGTTGCGTTTGCAGGAGAAGAAACAGCTATAGCTGAAGAAAAAGAAACTGTTTCGTCGGCAGATAGAAAGACAGGTATGATAGAAGAAAAATCATCTGTTAATGATGAAAGTTTGAATGAAGTTAATAGAAATAAAAAATTAGCAGGAAAAATCCTGCTTGCCATGACTTTTTTATATGTGGTTATGGGTACTTATATATGGATGGTTGTATGTTATAATACAAGAGGATAACCAGAAAATATGTATAATATATTCTCGGAAATCAAGCCGAAGGGATTCATTTTGAGAAGATGCCGAGAGTACATTATAGAAATGAGGAGGAATAAAATGGTTTTATTATGTACTGCATTGATGTTTATCTTTGCAATTTTGTGGGTGATAACATTTGTGACCAAGCTTGCAGGTGGAAAAAATATACTTGCAAACAACTTTCAGCCCAAGAGTGAAGAAGTGACAAGAAAAGAAATCGTAAAAGTTTTTTTGTATGCACTTATATTCAGAATAGGTATTTATATTGCGGGAGTTGCGATAGCGATGATATTTTCCGATGATGTAAAATATTCTTTCAGTGATTTTCTTGCAGGCTGGAACAGGTGGGATTCACAGCATTACATTGAACTTGCCCAAAAAGGCTATGCAAACTGTATAGAAAACGGACAGCATTTGTTTCTTGTATTTTTTCCGCTTTGTCCGTGGCTGCTTAAGATAGTACATTTTTTGGTAAGAGACTGGCAGATAGCATTTCTTACATTATCGACACTTACATATTGTGTCGGAGCAGTATTTTTCTATCTTACGGTATCACAGGAATATGGAAAGAGAACTGCCGAAAAAGCACTTGTACTTGTAAGTGTCTGGCCATTCGCATTTTTCTTTGGCGGAATGATGACAGAGAGTCTGTTTTTTATGACACTCTCAATAGGATTTTATTTTATAAAAAAACATAACTGGCTTGCTGTCGGTATAACTGGAATATTCTGTTCACTTTGCAGGGTTCAGGGTGTACTTCTTTTAGGTGTGGCAGGAGTTGAATTTTTGGAGACATATTCTCCGGTGATTATGTGGAAAGAGAAAAAGATAGGAAAGTTCTTCAAAGAAGTATTTACTAAAGGAATTTTTCTTTTGCTCATACCAGTAGGAAATCTCATATATTTTTATCTTAACTATAAAGTAGAGGGAGATCCGTTTAAATTTCAGGAATATCAGAAAGACCACTGGTACCATGAGGTGGCAAACTTCAATAAAGGTTTTGGTGATGTCTGGAGGTATCTGACAGATGCAGGTACAACAAACAGCATGAAGATGAGCGTATGGTTGCCTGAGGTATTGATAGTTGTCCTTATGATAATCGTATTGTTTTGTGCACTTAAAACGCAGCCGCTCAAATATACGGCATATCTGTGGGTTTATACTATGGTCTGTTACGGAGTGACATTCCTTATAAGCGGTGGAAGATATATGCTCTGCGCACTGCCACTTTTCATAATAGCAGGCAATTTCTTAGAAAATCATGAGAAACTGTACCAGTTAGTTGTCGTATTATCAACGGTGTTTATGATGGTATTTATGGCAGGATATTTCAATGGAAAACAGATAATGTAAAAACAGTGAACAGAAACAAGATAAGCCACTTTGAGTATTTCAAGGTGGCGTTTTTCTTTACAGAAAAACACTTCAATGTTAGAATGTAGCTAAATAAATTGCGAATAATTATACATTTCACTGGATAATGGCAGAGGAGTAAAATGACAATAGAGCAGGAGGATGGATATGGCAAGAACGGTAAGTATAGGAACTCAGGACTTTGAGAAAAGGATACAGAGAACCTGTTTTTATGTGGACAAAACAGGTTTTATAAAAGAATGGTGGGAGAGTGAAGATGAGGTTACACTTATAACTCGTCCACGCCGTTTTGGAAAAACATTAAACATGAGTATGCTGAACTGTTTTTTTTCAAATAAGTATGCGGACAGAGGGGAGTTATTTGAGAAACTTGAGATATGGAAAGATGAAAAGTATCGTGAGTTGCAGGGAACATATCCGGTAATATTTTTAAGTTTTGCAGAGATTAAACAAAATAACTATCAAGATACCATAGCTAAAATAAAAAAGATATTGTGCAGTCTGTATCAATCATTTATGTTCTTAAAAGATTGGGATGGTTTAACAGATGAGGAAAAAAATAATCTTAAAAGAATATCGGAAGATATGTCAGATGTTACGGCACAGAGTGCATTAAATGAATTAAGCAATTATCTGAGCCGTTATTACGGGAAAAAAGTCATCATCCTGCTTGACGAATATGACACACCGATGCAGGAGGCATATACAAACGGATACTGGGAAGAACTGGTTGCTTTTACAAGAAGCCTTTTTAACTCTACATTTAAGACGAATCCATATTTAGAGCGGGCGATAATGACAGGAATAACAAGGGTTTCTAAAGAAAGTATTTTTAGTGACCTTAATAATCTTGAAGTGGTTACAACATTATCATCTAAATATACTACTGCATTTGGATTTACAGAGCAGGAAGTGTTTAATGCACTTGATGAGTTTGGACTCTCTGCACAAAAGGGAGAAGTAAAAGCGTGGTATGATGGTTTTATGTTTGGAAAGCAAAAGGATATTTATAATCCGTGGTCGATAATCAATTTCTTAGATAAAAAAGAATATAACCCATATTGGGCGGAATCGAGTTCAAACGGACTTATAAATGAGCTTATAAGAACAGGCTCAACCAAAACAAAAGAAACGATGGAAACACTGATTTTAGGTGGCGTTGTAGAAAAAAATATAGATGAGCAGATAGTTTTTGGACAACTTAAAACAAACAAGGATGCCGTATGGAGTTTGTTACTGGCAAGCGGATATCTTCGTATAGAAAGGTTTCGAACGATAGGAAAGCTTAATAAAAAAATATATAGTCTTAAATTGACTAATTATGAAGTGATGCAGATGTTTGGAGCAATGATAGAGCAGTGGTTTGGTGGAGATAATGTTCCATATAATGAATTTGTGGAAGCAATGCTTTCAGCAGATTTGGAAAGCATGAATGAATATATGAGCCGGGTTACAACTAATATAATCAGTTACTTTGACACCGGCAACAGTCCATCAGATGAAGAACCAGAGCGTTTCTACCATGGCTTTGTCCTTGGTCTTATGGTAGACCAGATAGACAATTATATCATAACCTCAAACAGAGAAAGCGGTTTCGGCAGATATGATATAATGCTAGAACCGATAGACAAAAACAATGTGCACTACCCTGGAATAATTATAGAATTTAAAGTGATAAATCCGAGAAAAGAAAACTCACTTGAAGAAACAGTCGAAGCAGCATTAAAGCAGATAGAAGAAAAGAACTATGACGCAGAGCTTATCAAACGAGGTGTAAAAGCGGAAAACATCCACCATTACGGTTTTGCGTTTAAAGGCAAAAAAGTGTTGATAGAAGGTAAATGACAGTAACAGTTCAGCCTTTTATTTATTACATTCATAAATCTGCCAGCAAGCTGTCAGTCGCTGCTTTGCAGCTAATAGTGTTATGAGCAAGTAGCTTTTTTTCCCACTTTGTCCGTGGTTTCTTAAGATAGTGCATTTTGTCATAAGAGACTGGCAGGTGATTTCCTGAAAAAACATGAAAAGTTGTATCAGCTCATGGTCGTATTGTAAGCAGTATTTATGATGGTATTTATGGCGGGATATTTTAATGGGAAGCAGATAATGTAGACGATGGGTAGTTTATAATGAAAGATAAAAACAAGCTAATTTGAGTACTTCAGAGTGGCTTGTTTTTCTTTACAGAAATATACCTGAATGTTAAAATATAGCTACAGATTTACGGAAAAATTGGGTGCAGATTAAACGGAGGGTGCATATGGCAAGAGTTGTAGGAATTGGAAAACAAAGTTTTGAAAAAATAATAAAAGAAAAATGTTTTTATGTAGATAAAACAGCATTTATAAAAGAATGGTGGGATAATAAAGATGATGTGACAATTATAACCCGTCCACGCCGTTTTGGAAAAACATTAAACATGGATATGCTCAAATGCTTTTTCTCAAATGAATACAAAGACAGAGGAGATCTGTTTGAAGGACTTGATATCTGGAAAGATGAAAAGTATCGTGAGTTGCAGGGAACATATCCGGTAATATTTTTTAGTTTTGCTAAGATAAAACAAAATAATTATACAGATGCAGTATCAGGAATAAAAAGAGTTA
Organism: Clostridium sp. AF34-13; assembly: GCF_003477845.1. Taxonomy (NCBI): domain Bacteria; kingdom Bacillati; phylum Bacillota; class Clostridia; order Eubacteriales; family Clostridiaceae; genus Clostridium; species Clostridium sp. AF34-13. Next base: position 157,326 of record NZ_QUEB01000007.1, on the reverse strand, counting down.
TATGTGATGAAATTCAAAAATATATTTTTTTGAAAGATTGGGATGGCTTAACAGATGAAGAAAAAAATAATCTTAACAATATAACATATGGCATGGATACTGTGACAGCACAGGAGGCTATAAATAATCTGTCAAATTATCTGAGCCGTTATTACGGGAAAAAAGTCATTATCCTACTTGACGAATACAACACACCGATGCAGGAGGCATATACAAACGGATACTGGGAAGAACTGGTTGCTTTTACAAGAAGTCTTTTTAACTCTACATTTAAGACGAATCCATATTTAGAGCGGGCAATAATGACTGGAATAACAAGGGTTTCCCGTGAAAGTATATTCAGTGATCCTAATAACCTTGAAGTAGTAACAACATTGTCACCGAAATATACTACTGCATTTGGATTTACAGAGCAGGAAGTGTTTAATGCACTTGATGAATTTGGACTTTCTGAACAAAAGGGAGAAGTAAAAGCGTGGTATGATGGTTTCGTATTTGGAGAACAAAAGGATATTTATAATCCGTGGTCGATAATCAATTATCTGGATAAAAAGAAAATTGCATTATATTGGGCAGAATCAAGTTCAAACGGACTTATAAATAATCTTATTCAAAAAGGAAGTTCATATATAAAAAAGATGCTGGAAACGCTCATTAGCGGTAAAAATATAAAAGTTCCGATAGATGAACAGATAGTATTTTCAGAACTTGATTACTCGGAGGATGCAGTGTGGAGTCTTATGCTTGCAAGCGGTTATTTGAAAGTTGTTTCGTCAGAAGAATTAAATCTTATAAGAGAAAGTGATAATGAGTATGAACTTGCTCTGACAAACCGTGAGATATTATTTATGTTCAAAAAAATGATACTCCGCTGGTTCAGTCCTGCAAAAAGTGAAACAAATGAATTTATAAAGGCACTTATAACCGGAGATATAGAAAGTATGAATGAGTATATGAATGATGTAGCATTACGAACATTCAGTTCATTTGACTCAGGAAAACATACATCTGAGAAAAAAGCACCTGAGAATTTCTACCATGGTTTTGTTTTAGGGCTTATGGTAGACCAGACAGAAAACTATATCATAACTTCAAACCGTGAGAGCGGTTTCGGACGCTATGATATAATGCTTGAACCAAAAGACAAACAGACTCAAAAATATCCGGGAATAGTTATAGAATTTAAAGTGATAAATCCAAGAAAAGAGAACTCACTTGAAGAAACTGTTGAAGCTGCATTAAAACAGATAGAAGAAAAGAATTATGATGCAGAACTGATAAACCGTGGAGTAAAAGAGGAAAACATACATCATTACGGATTTGCGTTTAAAAGTAAAGAGGTGTTGATAGATGGCAGGTAGATATTTTCGGAACCGAAAATATCGTAAGAAAAAGTTTCGTGTGAGGATTTTGGCAATTAAGGATGCGAAGCATTGCCAAAATCTGTTGCAGTTTGTTTTTTAAACTGCGACAAAGAGGTGTTGATAGATGGTAGGTAGTAACAGTTCAGCCTTTTATTTATTACATTCATAAACCTGGAATAGTCAGCCTTAGCATAAGAACAGGCATGGTAAAAAGTATTTAAAGATTTCCTGGTTATTCCAGATAAAAATGCTGATACAGGAATCTTATTGAATGAGCTGATTCCAAAGCCAGTAATGAAAGTACCAATAAAAACAGTGTATCTGCGGTAGGTGCAGAAAAAGTTTTAAAATAAAAAAATATTGATTGAGTTTACCAATTATTGTGTTTTCATTGTATAATAATTTTGTCGTACAGGGTCACTTTCTTTCTTAATGTTATAGTTCAAATTCATTATACACCAGAAAGCCCTGTACGCTTTCTTTTTTTTGAAAAGAATTTGTAAAGTGGTGTAATGTAATTGTGTGATTGATGTAGGCTGAGGAAAGAAGTTTTCATATCAGGATTTGTTTCATGTAAAAAACAAAAATTTCAGAACTTATTCTAGGAGGGAATAGGGCTCCAATTTAGTTGGAATCTTTTGAATTATTTCTATTTCATTTTAAGGTTTTGAACAATTTGGGTGTGGCAATAATTACATGATACAGTCTTATGAGGGATTGAGAACAGGTATCTGGTACTTATTGGTAATGTCATATATTTAACAAGAGTTAAAATGATTATTAGATTGTGCATTGTAGCTCCTTAGGGATACTTTCATTGCTATTTGTTTATGAGCGAAGACAGGTAGCTGTGATTTCAGTGCATCTTCACAACAAATACAAATTCGTTCAGAAATGAGGAGTATTATGATACAAATAAAAGAAAAAAAATTTTATACATTATTAAATTTCTTTTTTTCAGATTTTTTCTGTGATTATTTAGAAGAGGTGATTGATGATAGAAATTTAGAAAAATCAGTTGTTACATTATTTGAGGGCATGAATTTTTTTATAGAAATTGCATTGGAACAAAAAATTGAACTTCCATTTAAAACAATTAGAGAATATATTGTACAAAATTATGAAGGTGGTGAGAATGTATATATTGATTTAAATGATAGATATCAAAAAGAAATTAAAGACTACACACCAAAGAAAAAAAGGTTTGAAGATATATATGGAAAAATAGAATTTAATTGATAAATTAATAGTAAGAAGTTATGTAAAGGTTAATATAAATGAAATTTTTAGGGAAAAGGAAGAAAAAGATGGATAAATTAAAACTTATTAAGTTTAATATTGTGATTTTTGGTATGATTGTGTTTGTGATGTTGTTTTCTGCTAATGCATATGTTAAGAATGGATTTAATAAAAAAACCAATTCGAATGTAGGATATGAAAAAATAAAAATGTAGGGGATAAAAAGGTGAAGTCTCCAAGTGGGAGTTATGGATGAATTATTTTCGCTGTGGCTTTTTAACGCAGAGACTGATATAAAATTTCCGACTCATGGACGGCTTTCTGCCTCTAACGCCATTCGCTGAAAAGTTTATATCAGTCTCTGCTGTTTATATATGCTTTTTTATTTTATGCAGTGTATCTTGCCAGTCCATTTGTTATCCCTGACTCTATTTTTGCTTTTGCTAATGTAAGCTGTATTATAAATGTCACATTCAGGAACATCTTCATTTTTTTCAATCCTCTTATCGTATGCTTTTCAAATTGAAAATCATGGTCTATCCGTCCGTTTACTCTTTCGATGCTTGTTCTTTTTTTATACAGTCTTTTCCATTTCTTTGAATTTCTTGCCACCTTTGTAAATATACGCGGGTCTGTCTTTAATGGTATTCTGAATATCCTTTTATCATGATATTTAGGATGAAATCCATATCTCTGGCTATCCCTGCTTTTATCATATCCTTTATATACTAATTCTATTTCCTCTCCGCTGTCAGTTATGTAATAAACTCTTCCTTTGTAATCGTAAACTATATTTGTATCTTTAAACTGCTTTGTTTCATTTCCATGCCACATATTTCTTATGTCTATAACTGGAGCTGTTCCTTCCGTGGTAAGCCACTCTATCAGCTCAGTACTGTCATATCCTTTATCTGCCAGAAAATATCTGCACTTTTCCAGTTTCTCCGGATATTTTTCTTTTATGTTATCTAAAAGCTCATATGGCTGAAGTGTTACGGAAAAAATCCTTGACAAATCATTTTGCAAGGGTATATACTTTTAACCAGTTAAATAAATTGAAACTGTTGAAGTGGAGATAAAAATAAAAGAGGCGCTTACAGAGAGCAGGGGATGCTGAGAACCCGCAGAAAGCTGTTTATTAAATGGACCACTGAGGGCATAGTCAAAGGAATTTCATTCCGAGTATTCTATGACGCGCAGGCATGCGTTAGTTGCCGGGAATATGTTAGTATTTCGCTAAGAGTGTGGGCAGACCATAAAGCAAGGTGGCACCGCGGTATATTATTATTGTATAACCGTCCTTGAACATTATTATATAAGTATGATAATGTTCAAGGACTTTTTTATGTTATTAGGAAACTTCTCATTTCCTATAACACAAAAAACACTCCGTGAGGATGCGCATTTCGCGGAAAAGAAATAAATGCTACGCATTCCGCTCAAGCGCGAAAGAGTCGCAAGCAACTCTTTGTTCCCTTGAATGAATGTAATTTTCAAAGGAAAGATAATGTATGCTTGCATACAATTATCCTTTCTTTGGAAATTATATGAGTGAGCTGACATTCATTCAGAAAGCTAAGAAAGTTTGCGAAACTGTCATAAGATAAGGAGGGCAAAGCATGATAACATTTGAAGAAGCAAAAGAATTATCGAAAGGGTACAAAGTTGTACCTATAAGCATGGAAATTATGTCAGACATAAGAACACCGATGCAGGTGCTTCGTATCCTGAAAGGCGTAAGTTCACACTGCTATATGTTAGAGAGTGTGGAAAATCAGGAAAAATGGGGAAGATATACATTCCTCGGATACGATCCGAAGTTAGAGATTACCTGCACTAACGGAGTGATGACGGTTAAGAATGGAAAGACCGAAGTAAGTGAAGTTAAACATCCGGGTGAGAAGATAAAAGAAATATTAAAGGAATACACAAGTCCTAAGATAAAAGAACTTCCTACATTTACAGGCGGTCTGGTGGGTTACTTCTCATATGATTATATAAAATACAGTGAGCCTAAATTAAATCTTGATGCGAATGACGAGGAGGGCTTCAAAGATGTTGATCTTATGCTTTTTGACAAGGTTATCGCATTTGACAATTTCAGCCAGAAGATAATTGTTATCGCAAATGCAAGGACTGAAAATTTAAGAGAAGATTATGACAGATGTGTTGATGAGATAAATAAGATAATAGAGCTTATAAGAACGGGAGGGATGGTCGAGGTTAATCCGGGAAAGATTACATCAGAGTTCAGACCTCTCTTTACCGAAAAAGAGTATTGTGAGATGGTTGAAAAAGCAAAGCATTATATATATGAAGGAGATATTTTCCAGGTTGTGCTTTCAAACAGGCTTGAGGCTGATTATGAGGGAAGTCTGCTTAATGCTTACAGAGTGCTCAGAACGATAAATCCATCACCTTATATGTTCTACTTTAGCAGTGATGATATAGAGGTGGCTGGTGCTTCACCGGAAACTCTTGTAAAACTTGAGGACGGTGTACTCCATACATTTCCGCTTGCAGGCACAAAGCCTAGAGGAAAGAATAAAGAGGAGGATGATGAACTTGAAAAAATCCTTCTTACTGATGAGAAAGAAAGAGCCGAACATAATATGCTTGTTGACCTCGGAAGAAACGATATAGGAAAGATAAGCAAATTCGGTACGGTTGAAGTAGAAAATTATATGGATATTTTGAGATATTCCCATGTAATGCACATCGGCTCAACGGTTAAAGGTGAGATAAGGGATGACAAAACAAGTCTTGATGCCGTAGATGCGGTACTTCCGGCAGGAACACTTTCTGGAGCACCAAAAATCCGTGCGATGGAGATAATAAATGAACTTGAAAATAACAAGCGTGGAATTTACGGTGGTGCGATAGGTTACATTGACTTTACGGGAAATCTTGATACCTGTATTGCAATAAGAACGGCATTTAAGAAAAATGGAAAAGTTTTTGTTCGTTCAGGTGCGGGAATTGTTGCAGACAGTGTACCTAAAAGCGAGTACAACGAATGTATCAATAAGGCAAAAGCAGTTATGAACGCAGTTTCAATGGGACAGGAAAGTATATAAAAGGAGGCTTATATGATATTACTTATAGATAATTATGACAGTTTCTCCTACAATCTGTTTCAGTTTGTGGGAACGATAAATCCAGATATTAAGGTGATAAGAAATGATGAGCTGACGGTAAGTGAGATTGAAAAACTTGCACCGAGTCATATTCTTATATCACCCGGCCCCGGAAAGCCGGCTGATGCGGGAGTATGCGAGGATGTTATACAATATTTTAAAGGAAAGATACCTATTCTTGGTGTTTGTCTCGGTCATCAGGCAATATGTGAGACATTTGGAGCAGAAGTTACATATGCGCCTAAACTTATGCACGGTAAGCAGTCAGAGGTTAAACTTGATGAGAACTGTAAGATTTTTAGGGGGATAGGTGACAGGGCAAAGGTGGCGAGATACCATTCGCTTATCGCAAAAAAAGATACAATACCTGATGAGCTTATTGTAACGGCGGTCACAGATGACGGTGAGGTAATGGCGGTAAAGCACAGGGATTATGAAATATATGGTGTTCAGTTTCATCCCGAATCAATAATGACACCTGACGGCATGAAAATGTTAGAGAATTTTTTTGAGTAACGATTTGGTTACATACAGTATCAGATATATGCAGGATGATTATAAAGGCAATATTATGACATGACAAAACTGATTTTGTAGATTTTGTATGAAAATATTAAGATATGAATATAAAAATGGAGGGTTTGAACATGATAAAAGAAGCAATAAATGCACTTGTAAATGGCAAAGACCTTACTGACGAGGTCATGACACAGGTAATGGAAGAAATTATGACGGGGGAAGCAACAGACGCACAGAAAGCATCATTTCTTACTGCTCTTTCGATAAAAGGTGAAACTATCGACGAGATAACAGCGGCAGCAAAGGTAATGTCATCAAAATGTACACCTTTTAACAATGAGGGTGATGCTCTTGAGATTGTAGGAACGGGCGGAGATAAGGCAAATTCATTTAATATATCTACACTCTCGGCAATCGTAGCCGCAGCAGCAGGAGTCCATGTTGCAAAGCATGGAAACAGGGCGGCGTCCAGCAAATGCGGAACTGCCGATTGTCTTGAGGCACTCGGAGTTAAGATTGATATTGAGCCGGAGCACAGCGAAAAACTTTTGAAAGAGGATGGAATATGCTTTTTATTTGCACAGAAATATCATCCTGCAATGCGTTTTGTAGGTGCAGTCAGAAAAGAGATGGGAATACGCACAATGTTTAATGTACTCGGCCCACTCTCAAATCCGGCAAGGGCAAATATGCAGCTTATGGGTGTATATGATGAAAAACTTGTGGAGCCGCTTGCTCATGTACTTAAAAATCTCGGACTTAAAAAACTTATGGTAGTTTATGGAATGGATTGTCTTGATGAGATTTCACTTTCAGCACCGACAAAAGTTTGTGAGTACAGAGACGGTGAGTTTAAGAGTTATGAGATAACACCGGAGCAGTTTGGATTTACACGCTGCAAGAAAGAGGACCTTGTCGGTGGAGAACCTGCTGCAAATGCACAGATAGCAAGAGAAATTCTTGACGGAGTTAAGGGACCAAAGATGGATGCGGTATTACTCAATGCCGGAGCAGCTATCTATATCGCAACAGACGGAATTACAATAGAGCAGGGAATTGAAAAAGCAAGAGAAATGATAACAGGCGGAAAAGCTAAGGCAAAACTTGAACAGCTTATAGAGGACAGCAACAAATAAAGCAGATTGGAAGCAAGAGAATATAAGCTAAAAAGTTCTTGGTGAAGACCTGGAAAATATTATAGAGAAAAATTGTCTTAAAATAGGTGCTTAGAAAGAGTTTAACAGACAAAAACAGAAATGGAGAAAAGATTGAACATATTAGAAGAAATTGCGGCAAAGACAAGGGAGCGTGTAGCCGAGGCGAAAAATAAAGTTTCTCTTGAAGAAATGAAACAGCAAGCCGAAAGTCTTAACGCTGAAACTGGTTTTCCGTTTGAAAATGCGATTAAAAAGGGAAGTCTTTCATTTATATGTGAAGTGAAAAAGGCTTCACCGTCTAAAGGACTTATAGCCGGGGATTTTCCTTATGTCGAGATAGCAAAGGAATATGAAAAAGGCGGTGCGAGTGCCATATCAGTACTGACTGAGCCGTATTGGTTTATGGGCAGCAACGAATATTTAAAAGAGATAAGGGCTGCGGTAGATATTCCTATAATAAGAAAGGATTTTACCGTTGACGAGTATATGATATATGAAGCAAAGGTTATCGGAGCTGATGCGGTGCTTCTCATATGTGCGATACTTGATGATGATAGTCTTAAAAAATATATGCAGACAGCAGATAAACTTGGTCTCAGTGCCCTTGTTGAAACGCATGACGAAGAAGAAGTTAATAGAGCGGTCAAAGCGGGAGCAAGACTTATCGGTGTAAACAACAGGGATTTAAGAAATTTTACTGTTGATATAAATAACAGTCTCAGACTTAGAAATCTCGTGCCGGATAATATTACTTTTGTTTCAGAGAGTGGGATAAAAGGTGAGAAAGAGATAAGAGAGCTTGCACAGGGAAAAGTTGACGGTGTGCTTATCGGTGAGACTATGATGCGTGCCGGAGAGAGCCGCATTGAGACTTTAAAGTCACTTATAAAAGCAGGACAGATTTGATAAATGCTGAAAGAAAATTTGAAGTGTTTGCAAAATGTGTATAGATGTGGCAATTCGTAACATTATTTTATGATTGCGGTTATGATGAGAATATAACTTAATGATGTAGTCAGATTATGGAGGATAAACAGAATGAGTAAGGGAAGATTTGGTGTTCATGGAGGGCAGTACATACCTGAAACACTTATGAACGAGATACAGAAACTTGAAGAAGCATATGAATTTTACAAGAAAGATGAGCAGTTTAATAAAGAACTCGACACACTTCTCAAAGAATATGCGGGCAGACCTTCACTTCTTTACTATGCAGAGAAGATGACAAGGGATTTAGGCGGAGCAAAGATTTATTTTAAGAGAGAGGATTTAAACCATACAGGTTCTCACAAGATAAATAATGTACTCGGTCAGGCACTTCTAGCAAAGAAGATGGGAAAGACAAGGATTATCGCAGAAACAGGAGCAGGCCAGCATGGTGTTGCAACAGCTACGGCAGCAGCACTTCTCGACCTTGAATGTGAGATATACATGGGTAAGGAAGATACTATTCGTCAGGCTCTCAATGTATATCGTATGGAGCTTCTCGGTGCTAAGGTACACCCTGTTGAGACCGGTACTAAGACACTTAAAGATGCAGTAAACGAGTGTATGAGAGAGTGGACTAACAGAGTTGACGATACGCTCTATGTACTTGGTTCGGTTATGGGACCACATCCGTTCCCTACAATAGTAAGGGATTTCCAAAGTGTCATAAGCCGTGAAGCGAGAGCACAGATACTTGAAAAAGAGGGCAGACTTCCTGATGTGGTAATGGCTTGTGTCGGCGGCGGAAGCAATTCTATGGGAATGTTCTATGAATTTATCAATGATAAAGATGTAAAACTTATCGGATGCGAAGCAGCAGGACTTGGAGTTGACACTGACAAGACAGCCGCAACAATGGCAACCGGTACAGAGGGAATCTTCCACGGTATGAAATCTTATTTCTGTCAGGATGAATATGGTCAGATAGCACCTGTATATTCAATCTCAGCCGGACTTGATTATCCGGGAGTAGGACCTGAGCACGCATATCTTAAAGATATAGGCAGGGCAGAATATGTTCCGGTGACAGATGAGGAAGCGGTAAACGCATTTGAATATATTGCAAAAGAAGAGGGAATAATCGCAGCTATCGAGAGCTCACACGCAGTAGCCCATGTTATGAAGATAGCACCGAAGATGGATAAAGACCAGATAATCATCTGTTGTCTTTCAGGACGAGGAGACAAGGATGTGGCAGCAATAGCAAGATACAGGGGGATTGATTTACATGAATAGAATAAGTAAGGCATTTGAAGATAAAAAAGCATTTATACCATTTATAACGGCGGGAGATCCAAATCTTGAAAAGACTGAGGAGTTTATCCTTGAGATGGAAAAGGCAGGAGCTGCACTTGTTGAGATAGGAATTCCGTTTTCAGACCCGATAGCAGAAGGACCGGTTATACAGGAAGCTAATATAAGGTCACTTTCAGGTGGCTGCACTACAGACAAGATTTTTGATATGGTAAGCTCACTTCGTAAAAAAACGGATATACCTCTTGTATTTATGGGGTACGCAAACTCACTTTACAAGTACGGTTATGAGAGATTTTGTGCAAAATGTCAGGAGATAGGAATAGACGGACTTATAATACCTGATATTCCATACGATGAAAAAGATGAACTTGCACCGATAGCGGAAAAATACGGAATGTATCTTATATCAATGATAGCACCTACCTCAGAAAAGCGTATCAGGATGATAGCAAAAGAAGCAAAGGGCTTTATTTATGTAGTATCATCAATGGGCGTGACAGGTGTCAGAAGTGAGATAAAGACGGATATTGAAAGCATTGTAAAATCAATAAAAGAGGTGACTGACACACCGGCAGCAGTCGGCTTTGGAATAAACACACCTGAACAGGTAAATAAATATACAAAGATAGCAGACGGAGCGATAGTCGGAAGTGCCATCATAAAGATAGTTGCAAAATACGGCGGAGATGCAGGAAAGTATATCTATGATTATGTAAAAGAGATGACTGGCGGACTTGCTGAAAAATAATGAGCGGCGATATGCTGACTTGAAAAAACGGAGCAGAGATATAACTGCTCCGTTTTTTTGCTGCATAGGAAAATACTCGTAATATAGTGTGGATGCCAACGAGAATTGCGAAGCAATTTCTGTTAGCAAAACACTGGATTTGCCTTCTTTGCCATTATCATAAAAAGTAACAGTTCAGCCCCTCATTTATTACATTCGTAAACCTGCCAGCAAGCTGTCAGTCGCTGCTATGCAGCTTGTGTTTACTTCATTTCATAAATGAAAGGCTATTCCGCCCCAAAAAACAAGTCAATAATACATTGAGCAAGCTCATGTATTATTGACTTATCTTTTTTGGGGCAGAACTGTTACAAAAAAGATACAAATAATTGCGATATAAAAGAGATTGTGATATTATAAAGATGGTTTTTGTTAAAAAAATGGAGAATACATACATTTAGAGGTATGGAGTTTACGGAAGTAAATGAGGCACAGGATTATGAAAAAAAATAAGATGATAAATTTAAAAAAAATATGTTATCTGCTGTTGATTATATCTGTATTAAGTGGGATTTTCACGGTAGTATGCTTTGGCAGAGAACTTAGAGGAAATAATGTAAGCAATATAAAAAAGGTTGTAAATAGCAATGCCTGTATTGGAAAAGCTTATTTTGAAGAAATATTTAGTGAAAGAATTTCCAATATGGAGATACTTGCTGAGAGGATTTCCGGACAGGATCTTAGTAACAGAGGAGAACTTGCAGCCGTATGTGAAAAGCTTAATGGTTATTTTGATGATATATCCATACTTGATATAAACGGTATAAGATTATACGGAAACTGCCTTTATAAGTCCGTGAGCAACAGCGAGGGATTTGAAAAAGCACTTGCTAAAAAAACAAATGTGGCTGATGAGATAACGATAAATTATGAGGGAAATGATGAGATAAACATATTTGCACCGGTTATATATAAAAATAAAGTCAGAGCAGTAATCGTAGGCTCAATGCTTCTTCGTGATTTGAAGAATAAACTTATTGCTTCAGGAATAACAAAACATGGCAGTGTAATCATTGTATCCGACAGTGGAGATGTGCTTACAGATACGAATGTCAGCTCAAAACTTGAAATATCGGCAGATACAAATATTTTTACATATCTAAATGAATGTAAGGTATATGGAGGAATTGACAGCAGTGGAGTGAGAACAAGCATAAGGAACGCAAGAGAGACAGATTTTTTATTCAGACATAACAAATACAACTATATAGTGACCACGGTTCCAACACATATAAATAATTGGTCGTTTATGTTTGTATCAAAAGGCAGCAGAAAGAATTTGTCGGAGTTTTTTATCACAAACAAAAGTATGAACTTTATCAAGATACTTTTAGTTAATCTGGTATGCATTATGACGATGCTTATATTTGCGGTAAAAAGCAGGGAAAAGTTATTGAATATTGAGGAGATTTATGATGCAGTCAGTAAAATTGATAAGACTATAATATTCCAATATTATTTTAATCCTAAAAAATTTGAACTAAAAGATAAATTTGGGATAATCATTGATAAAGGAACAAAACCGCTGATGGGTGAAGCTATATATGATGTTTATGATTATATTCATCCTGACGATTTATCTATAAGGAGCAGATTAAGAAAATTTTTTGAGAGTAAAGAGGATTTCTTTACATCTGAAGTCAGAGTGCTCAACAGGAACGGCGAATATGACTGGTACAGGGTGTCAGGCTTTGTGGAGAGAGAGGATAATGGTTCCCCAAAATGTTTCATAGGTAAACTTATGGATGCTTCAAAGCAGATCACAATGGAGAAAAATCTTGTTCAGAGAGCAGAAAATGATATGCTTACAGGTGTTTTAAACAAAAAGACGATAGAAGAAAAGATGGGATTGCTTCTCAATGAAAATAAATCAGACAGGTACTATATATTTTATATGGTAGACCTTGATAATTTCAAAAATGTCAATGACACTTTAGGACACATATATGGTGACAAAGCAATAGCTGACACAGGGGCAGAGCTTAGCAAAATCTTCAAGAATGATGCCTTAGTAGGAAGGCTTGGAGGTGATGAGTTTGCCGTCTGTTCAGTGTACGATGCCTTTGACGATGAGAGCCTTAAGGAGTATATCATAAAAAAGGCTGAACAGGTTAAAAAGGCAAATCAGCGAAGTTATACGGATGGGGTAAATGTTGTCAATATAACGAGCAGTATAGGGGTTTCGGTTGCACCAAAGGATGGAAATGATTTTGAAACGATATATAAAAAGGCAGATTCAGCACTATATCATTCAAAAAATACGGGTAAAGACCGTTATACATTATACAATGGAGAGTTGTGGAAAAAATGATAAATTATATCTATGCGTATGAAATCGTAGCTTTATTTTTGATAGGACTGGTAACCTTTTTTTATCATTATAAAAACTGGCTGCCGTTATACAGGAACAGGTTCTTTTCAGATCTGTTGCATATATTACTTGGAGTAGTCACCATAGAGTTGGTAAAGAGACTTGGAGAAAGTGGACTTATAAGGCTTTCAAACAGTGTCAGCGTCATACTTACGGCATTTTCTTTTGCAGGGGTTATAGTGGCATCAGTATTATTCTGGCTGTATTATCTTGCACAGACATTATCTCTTACATTTTTAAAAAGAAAAGTGGCCGTCATAATGTTTATACCTGCAGTTATTACGATGGTGGCGGTATTTGCTTCGATTTATAATAAAAAAATCTTTTATGTCAGAAACGGAATCATATATTATAAAGAAAATTCATTGAGATTGTTTTCAGTTGTTATAATATTTTATGTTCTTTCAGGTATTTATGCACTTACTAAAACAAGAAAAAAGCTTGGAATAAAACAGTATATCTTTATGCAGACATGGAATATCGTAATAATATGTTTCTTAGAATTATATTATCTTCCGAAAAAGAAGCTTATGCTCATATATTATTGTGTTGCGGCAGTAATCATAATATATTACCTTATCAGACACAATGTAGATATGTATATTGTGAGTGCAAGCGGCTGTTTCTCGATGGCAGGATTTAAGAAGGTTATAGAGGAAAAAATAAAATATAATAAAAGTTTTTATTGTATTTCAGTGTGTGCAAGCAGTATGCAGAATATGTCAAATTACTGTCTTGAGGATGAGATAAACCAGGTTCATGCTATTCTGGGTGAACTACTCAGAAAATTTGGTGGACGGCACAATGTTTATCATATACACAGTTATGAATATGTAATAGTAGTAAAAAACAAAAAAGATGTCAAAAGAATTTATGATGAACTCAAGTATGAACTTCCCGGGACAATAAGGATAAATGATAAAAATATAAGTATGTATTATAAATTTTACATTGTGGGGAATGTTGATTCACAATATTCGTTATCTGATTTTTTGCGAATTATCCTCAGTATGAAAAAAATTGCAACAGAGGATTCATTAGACAGGGAAGTTGTCTTATATGATGGTGAGGTAAAGGAAAGGATAGAAAGAGAGCTTGAGAATATAAGACTTATAAGGTCAATGCTTGAGAATGATGAATGTAAGCTTGAATGTATGCCGGTATATGATGTTAGCAAAAAAGAGGTAAACGGACTTGAGATAAATCCGGTCATTAAGACAGGTGACAGAAGAATTTCTATAGAGGAAGTCTGGGAGATGTCAAGAGAAATAGGCTGCAGCAGAGATGTAAATATAATGTTCTTAAAAAATATATTAAAGTTTACCAAAAGGGAAAAACTTTTTGAAAAGGGAATCAGTCATATCAGGGTAAATGTAGCCGGATTTCATATAGTATCAGAAGCAATATGTGAAGAATTTATGAGTTATATAAGAGAATATGGCATAAATCCTGAAAATATAATTTTGGAAGTATATATCGGTGTGGAACTGCCTGAGGATGTTCTTGCAAAAAGCATAGCATATTTCAGAAAATACGGAGTTTCTGTTATATGGGATCACTTTGGAATAAAAGCATGCAATCTTAAAAATCTTATGGATATGCCTTTTTCGGGTGTAAAGATAAGTCATCAGCTGGTAGCCAGATACTGCAGTGAAAAGAGTATGCAGCTTATATATCTTATACGCATGTTTAAAAAAAAGGGGTGGATAGTATGTCTGGATGGAGTTGGTTGTCAGGAGGATTTTAAATTGGTTACAAAGATGAATGTCGATTATGTTCAGGGAGAGAAAATGATAGAATTTATCCCGGAAGACAGTATAGAAAAATTCCTCTCAGAGTTAGCGGAAGGAGGAATTTTAAATGATATATAATATACATTTTGAACTGGCGACGGCTGTAATGCTGTTTATACTGGTTTTGGTATATTTTATCAGGGAAAGCCTGCCGATAAGAAGAAACAGACAGTTTTTGAAAACTCTTTTCTTTCTTATTGTTGATACGATTTTAAGTGCATTACAGTGTTATGCCGGTGGCTTTGTTGGGAAAATACCGGATATTTATATATGTGTGCTTAATATATTTGTTTATCTGACAGGTATCATATTTATTGTATGCTATAACAGTTATGTATTATCAATTTTTCATTATAAAAAAGTGATAAATTTTTATTCAGTTATAAATTATGGTATTTTCCTTGCAGCAGCTATTTTAATCGTTACAAGTCCACTGACAGGGTGGTATTTTTATACAGGAAGTGATGGGATAATTCATTCTGGAATGGCGAGAAACATAATGAATGTGCTGTATATGATGACAATGTTTATGACGATAGCTGTTGCCGAAATGTCAGGAAAAAAGAAAGATAAGAAATTATACAGAATGATACTTGTAACCGATATTATCATAACAATGGCAGCGATTGCTGATAACATTAATAAAAATAGTGTTGGAATTACAATGATTGTTGCAAATATGTGTACATTTTTGTTATATTTTTCAATGAAAAGTCCTGATTATTATCTTGACATAAGAACAGGAAGATTTAATCTTAATGGTTTTATGGAAGTGCTCAGGGAAAAAATTGATTACAATGAAAGTGTGTCATGTTTTCTTATAAGAGTTCAGAATTATCATGCAATATGCAGGATATACGATGAGGAAAGCTTACAGGAAGTCCAGAGACAGATTGCTGAAATATTATATTATAAGGCTGAGGATAAAAACATATATCATATAGGTGCAGCAACATTTGCGGTATTTGTTGACAGCACGGAGATGGCGAAGAAACTGTATGAGAAAGTGGTTAAGGTAATGCCGCATCAGTGGAATGTCAAGAGAGAGGCGTTATCACATGAGTACAGTTATTATTATGTGACATATCCGGATGATTCAGATGATGCCGAAGATATAATTCAGCGTATCCACTATGCGAGGTCAGATCATAAAGGGCACCACAAGCCAAATGAACTTATACATCTTAGAAAGGAAGCTCTTGAGGAAGCGAGAAGATTTAAGGAAGTTGCCCACAGGATTGAGGAGGCTATTCTAGACAATTCCCTTGAGTTAAATTTTCAGCCGATATATTCTTTTGAAAAAAACAGGATTACATCTCTTGAAGTTTTGTCGAGATTAAAAGATGGAAAACATAATTATATAAACCCTGAGTATTTTATTCATGTGGCAGAGATAAATCATACAATAATACAGTTAAGCAGGCAGATGTTTGAAAAGACCTGTCGTTTTGCTGTTGACAACAATATATTTGACAGGGGAATAAATGATATGAACATCAATATTTCGCCTATTCAATGTCAGGATAAGCATCTTGTTCAGGATTTAAAAAAGATTGCCGCAAAATATGGTATTCCATTTGAAAGATTTCATTTTGAAATAACGGAGAGCAGGCTCACCGACGAAAAAGCGGTAAGAGAAACTCTTACTAAGTTAAAGGAAAACGGAGCCAAGATAGCACTTGATGATTTTGGAACCGGTTATTCAAATATTGCGAGCATAATGCTTATGCCTATTGATTTTGTTAAAATTGATAAGAGTCTTTTGTGGTCATACGCAAGTGGTGATAATGAATTTTTGAATGAACTTATGCCAATGATAAGAGGAGAGGGAAAAAAGATAATTGCAGAAGGTATAGAAACGGAGGAGCACATTGAGATACTTAGAAGAATGGGTGGAGATTTTCTTCAGGGATATTATTATTCAAAACCATTAAATGAAGAAAACTTTATCAGATTTTTAGATGCCCGTAACAATGGTGCAGAAGCATGATTAAAAATAAATTTAGGAGGCTTTAGATGGCTAAGAGTATTAAGAGTTTAAATGAAGTAAAAATACCTGAAACTTATGAGTTGGTAAATGGAGAGTATGTAAAAGAAGTTGACAGCTTTATGCTTACACTTAAGCATAAATTGAGTGGTGCGAGAGTTCTTATATTCAGCAATGAAGATGATAATAAAGTATTTGATATTGCATTCCGCACACCACCTAAGGATGCGACCGGAGTGCCGCATATCATAGAGCATACGGTGTTATGTGGTTCGGAAAAATATCCTGCAAAAGATCCGTTTGTGGAACTTGTAAAAGGTTCATTAAACACATATCTTAATGCGACGACATATCCTGACAAGACTATGTATCCGGTTGCAAGCTACAATGATAAAGATTTTGCAAACCTTATGAGTGTTTACATGGATGCCGTTTTTTATCCAAATATATATAAGCATGAGGAAATCTTTAAGCAGGAGGGCTGGCACTATGAGCTTGAGAGCAAGGATGCACCGCTTACCTACAACGGTGTTGTTTACAATGAAATGAAAGGTGCTTATTCTTCAGAGGAGAGTGTTTTAGAGAGATTTACGATGAACAGCCTTTTCCCTGATAATACTTATGCACATGAGTCTGGCGGAGACCCTAAAAACATTCCTGACCTTACTTATGAGGATTATCTTGAATTCCATAGAAAATATTATCATCCGGTAAACAGTTATATTTGTATTTATGGAGATGTTGATATAGAGGAAAGATTAAGCTGGATGGATGAAAATTATCTTAAGAATTTTCCGGCAATAGAGATTGATTCACATATTGAGCCACAGAAACCTTTTGATGAGATGAAAGTTCTTTCAACAGAATATGCGGTCGCAACAGATGCAGACTGCTCAGAAAAGACATATTATTCATTCTGTACGGCAATGGATGTGACACTCGACCAGGAAAAGTGCAGGGCATTTGAACTTATCTCATATGTACTTCTTGAAATGCCGGGTGCTCCGCTTAAACAGGCAATTCTAGATGCAGGTATCGGAACAGATATAGATGCTGATTTCTGCGATATTTTAAGACAGAGTATGTTTAGTATTACTACAAAAAATGCAAAGCCGGGACTCAGGGACAAATTTTATGAGGTAATAGTGTCAACACTTAAAGAAATCGTCAAAGAGGGAATTGATAGAAAAGATCTTGAAGCTGCGATAAACAGTACGGAATTTAGGGAGAGAGAGGCTGACTTTGGGGGATTTCCAAAGGGACTTCTCTATGTATTAAAGACATTTAAGACATGGCTTTATGATGATACGCTTCCATATGACGGACTTATATATGAAGATATATATAAAAATCTCAGAGAAAAACTTGGAACAGATTATTATGAGAAACTTATCGAGGAATATATATTAGGCAATCCTCATGCAGTTCTTGTAGAGATGAATCCAAAGCCGGGACTTGCACTAGAAAACGAGAAAGCAATTGCGAAAAAGCTTGAAGATTACAAGGCTTCACTCTCAGATGAGGAGTTAGATGAGCTTGTTGCACAGACAAAGGCTCTGAAAGCATACCAGGAGGAGCAGTCACCTAAGGAAGTGCTTGAGAAAATTCCGCTTCTTAAAAGGGAGGATATAAGAAAGAAAGTAAGACCGCTGCACAATGAAGAAAAGCAGATATGTGGAGTAAAGACTATTCACCATGACATACACACAAATGGAATCATATATCTTGATATGCTTTTTGATGTGAACAGTCTTTCGGAGTATGTACCGCAGATAAGTTTTCTTGCAACACTTCTCGGATATATGGATACGACAGAGCATACATTCAGGGAGTTTGACACGGAGACTAATTTCTATTCGGGTGGTATCGGCTCTGACTTAAATATCTATTCATTATATAATTCAGAGGATGTAGAGCTTAAATTTGATGTAAAGACAAAGACATTGGCAGGCAGGATAAAAGATACTGTAAGGCTTATGGCAGAAATGATGTTTAAGACAGTGTTCACTGATGAGAAGCATTTGAGAGAAGTCGTGGCGGAGACACGCTCAAGACTTAAAGTGCGTCTTATGTCAGCCGGACATCAGGCTGCGGTAAGTTACAGCATGGCAGGAATTACGGTTGACGGATGGTACAATGACTATTCAATGGGAATAGGATACTATGATTATCTTGTAAAACTTGACGAAAACTTTGACGGGGAGAAGGAAAAACTCATCAAAGGCTGTGAAGAACTTGTAAAAGCAATGTTTAAAAAAGAAAATATGCTTATATCATGTACCTGTGATGATGAAGATTATGCTAAGTTTGAAGAAGCAATGAGCAGTTTTATCGGAAAACTTGACGACTTTGAAAAGAAAAATAAGGCAGATGTTTCCACTCTTGAAAAATACAGACCTGATGTGAAATACAGAAAAACAGCATTTTCAACACCTGCTGAAATACAGTATGCGGCAGTGTCAGGTTCATACAAAGATGTGCCGGATGTAAATGATGGTGCGATGACAGTAACAAGACATCTTTTAAGTTATGGTTATCTCTGGAATGAAGTGAGAGTCAAAGGCGGAGCATACGGAGTAATGTGCAAATTTACAAGAGACGGCTCAGGAAGTTTTGTATCCTATAGAGACCCTAATCTCTCAGCAACTTATGAAGTATATAAAAAAGCAGCAGATTACCTTGCAAATTATGAAGCAGACGAGAGAGAAGTCACAAAAACTATCATAGGAACGATAAGCGGATTAGACACACCGCTCACACCGGCAATGGATGGAAAACGTTCAATGAACATTTATCTCACAAAAACACCGCTTGAAGTATTGCAAAAAGAGAGAGACCAGATACTCGCCTGCACAAAAGAAGATATAAGAAAAACAGCGGACGCAGTGAGAAAAGTAGCAGATGCAGAAAACATCTGTGTAATCGGAAACGAGCAGCATATAAAAGATGAAGCAGATTTGTTTGAAGTAATCAAACCACTATCATAGGAATATCAGGCAAGTAGAAAGGCGGATTGCTAATATCCGCCTGACTATTATTTATATATTATTGCTTTTTCACTGACTTATGTACTGTTACGAGTGACAGGCAGCGAGAGCGTGCCTGCGTTATTATTTGTTAGAGATGTGCAAGTAACATAGAATATAATCAGTTTCGCAATAATTATAGTATATATACGGAGGATTTACATGAAGAAATTCAAATCGGGTTTTGTGACCCTTATAGGCAGACCAAATGTCGGCAAATCAACCCTTATGAACAGACTTATCGGTCAGAAGATAGCCATAACATCAAATAAGCCGCAGACGACGAGAAACCGTATCCAGACTGTTTATACCGGTGAGGAAGGACAGATAATCTTTCTTGACACTCCCGGTATTCACAAGGCTAAAAATAAACTTGGCGAGTACATGGTATCCGTTGCCGAGCGTACATTAAAGGAAGTTGATGTTATATTATGGCTTGTTGAGCCAACGACCTTTATAGGTGCAGGTGAGAGACATATCGCCGAGCAGCTTAAAAATGTTGACACACCCGTGGTTCTTGTTATCAACAAGATAGACACGGTTTCAAAAGCAGAAATACTCACTTTTATCTCAACTTACAAAGATTTGCTTGATTTTGATGACATTGTTCCGGTATCGGCACTTAAAGGTGAAAATACGGAAGATCTTATGAAAACTATATTCAGTCATCTTGAGGAGGGACCTTGCTATTACGATGAAGATACTATTACGGACCAGCCGGAGAGACAGATAGTTGCCGAGATGATAAGGGAGAAAGCTCTTAGAAATCTAAGCGAGGAAGTACCGCATGGAATAGCTGTCGGCATTGACAGGATGAGAGAACGCAGAGGAAGCGATATCATAGATATAGATGCCACGATAGTCTGTGAGAGAAACTCTCACAAGGGTATTATAATAGGAAAGCAGGGAAGTATGCTCAAAAAGATAGGCTCAGATGCGAGGAGAGATATTGAAAATCTGCTGGACTGTAAGGTTAATCTTAAGCTGTGGGTCAAGGTCAAGAAAGACTGGAGAGACAGCGATTTTCTTATGAAGAACTTTGGTTATGACAGTAAGGAGCTGGAGCAGTAAATAGCATGCCGAAAAAACATATACATAGTTTTTTGCAATAGGTTTGTTCAAATCTAAATGTGTATTACCATATATGGAAATAAATGCAGGAATATAATTGTTTCATCATACAAATCATATTTAGTAGCAGATATAGAAATACAAAGGAGGTTTCTTTATATGAGTGTGGAGCTGATGGAACATGATGAGGATTTATGGACGAGATTTGTCAGTACTGGAAGCGTAGAGGATTATCTTAAGTACAGGACTGAGATAAGAAACAGCTTTGATGACAGTGAAATTGCTGATAAGGAAAGAAAAGATGGCAGAGACAGTTACATTTACCGGGATGATACTGACGGCATCACCGATGAAAGAATTTGATAAGAGGGTGGAGGTTCTCACAAAAGAAAGAGGTCGTATATCAGCGTTTGCAAGGGGTGCCAGGAGATTAAACAGCACCCTTTCGGCGTGTACGGTTCCTTTTACATTTGGAAAATTTACCTTTTATGAGGGAAGAAATGCTTACAATCTTGTGAGTGGAGATATAGAAACTTATTTTGAAGAGATTACGACGGATTATGATGCATTGTGTTATGCATCATATTTTGCTGAAATGGTACAGTATCTTTCAAGGGAGGGTATTGAGGCGGCGGAGGAACTTCTGCTGATGTATATTACTATGCGTGCACTTCAAAACAGAAGAATATCGTTTGAACTTATAAGAGTTATATTTGAGATGCGTCTTATGCTGACGGAAGGTGAGGGGCTGGAACTTTTCAGGTGTCTGCGCTGCGGAAAAGAGGAAGTACATAGTGTATATCTTTCAGAGGGCGGTCTTATCTGTCGGGAATGTGCGGCAAAAGACAAAAAGCTTTCAAAAGAATATCCGATAGTGCTTAGTGCAGATGCGAAATACACATTACAGTATATACTTACAAGTACCCCTGAAAAGCTTTATGCTTTTACAGTCACTGACAGTGTGCTCAATGAATTAAAGCGGTTTATGAAAAGTTATCTTGCAAGGTATCTGCCGCATAAATTTAAGACTTTGGACTTTATTGTCTGAAAACATTGCAATAAATGAGGTTCAATGGTATATTTTTGTATAAGTGTTTGAATACCTGCGGAGTTAGCCGGTTGCAAGGAGAATGAAGCAGGAAACCTGTTGGTTTTATACAATGGGTACACATATGCACAATAATAGTTATGGTTTACTTATTGTGTGCGTAATAAACAATTTAAAACGAACTAACAGAAATTGGAGGAAAACGACATGGAAAAGACAATGGACAAGATGGTTGCACTTGCAAAAGCAAGAGGTTTTATTTATCCGGGGTCAGAGATATATGGCGGACTTGCAAATACATGGGATTATGGAAACCTTGGTGTTGAGCTTAAAAATAATGTTAAACAGGCATGGTGGAAGAAATTCATCCGTGAGAGCAAGTACAATGTAGGAATCGACTGTGCAATCCTTATGAACCCTCAGACATGGGTAGCATCAGGTCATCTTGGAAGTTTCTCAGATCCGCTTATGGATTGTAAAGATTGTCATGAGAGATTTAGAGCAGATAAGATTATCGAAGACTATATGCAGGAAAACGGCATTGAGATAGAGGGAAGTGTTGACGGCTGGTCAAATGAAGAGATGCAGAAATACATTGAGGAACATGAGA
Organism: Clostridium sp. AF34-13; assembly: GCF_003477845.1. Taxonomy (NCBI): domain Bacteria; kingdom Bacillati; phylum Bacillota; class Clostridia; order Eubacteriales; family Clostridiaceae; genus Clostridium; species Clostridium sp. AF34-13. The sequence continues at coordinate 134,973 of NZ_QUEB01000007.1, read as the reverse complement.
TTGCCTGCCCTTCATGCGGAAAACACAACTTTACTGAAATTCGCCAGTTCAATCTTATGTTCAAGACATTCCAGGGCGTTACCGAAGATGCTAAAAATACGGTTTATCTCCGTCCTGAGACGGCACAGGGTATTTTTGTAAACTTTAAAAATGTTCAGCGTACATCACGCAAGAAAGTGCCATTTGGTATCGGACAGATAGGTAAGTCATTCAGAAATGAGATAACACCGGGTAACTTTACATTCCGTACAAGAGAGTTTGAGCAGATGGAACTTGAATTTTTCTGCAAGCCTGACACAGACCTTGAGTGGTTTGCATACTGGAAAGATTATTGTATCAACTGGCTTAAAACACTTGGCATCAAAGAAGATGAGATGCGTGTGCGTGACCATGAGAAAGAAGAGCTTTCTTTCTACAGCAAAGCAACATCTGATATAGAATTTCTTTTCCCATTCGGATGGGGCGAGCTTTGGGGAATAGCTGACCGTACAGACTATGACCTTACACAGCACCAGAATGTATCAGGTGAGGACATGAGCTACTTTGATGATTCGACAAATGAGAAATATATCCCATATGTAATCGAGCCATCACTCGGAGCAGACCGTGTGACACTTGCATTCCTCTGCAGTGCATATGATGAGGAAGAACTTGAGGGAGGAGATACCCGTACCGTAATGCATTTCCATCCGGCAATCGCACCTGTAAAGGTTGCAATCCTTCCGCTTTCAAAGAAACTTTCAGAGCAGGCAGAAGAAATCTATACAAAGCTTAGCAAAACATACAATTGTGAATTTGATGACAGAGGAAATATTGGAAAGAGATACCGCCGTCAGGACGAGATAGGAACTCCATATTGCATCACATATGACTTTGATTCAGTTGAGGACGGAGCAGTGACAGTTCGTGACAGAGATTCAATGGAGCAGGAGCGGATTAAGATAGAAGAGCTTGAGAATTACTTTGCAAATAAATTTGAGTTTTAATTGTTATTAGTAACAGTTCAGTCTTTCATTTCTTACATTAATAAACCTGCCAGCTAGCTGTCAGCCGCTGCTTTGCAGCTTTTGTTTACTTCATGTCAGAAATGAAAGGCTATTCTAGTGTACTGAACTGTTACTAATTAATTATCACCTTAAGAAAAATGTAATATTTGAAAAAAATGTGTCATGACACAACAATACCATACTTTTTAGTGCATATTACATAAAAAAATGCATATAAATCAAAGCGAATTGTGGAAAAATCACATATAACATATGACTATTGTTGAAAATTGCCTATAATAATGAAAAATATACAAAGTTTTTAGGACAATTTACGATTGCGTGATTTTATAAACCATGCTAAAATCCTTGATGTAACTAAAATTAAACCAATATTAAGGGGGAAACAGAAATGAAGTTATCCACAGGAATGAAAAAAGCCCTTTCTATGTTTCTTACAGCTGCACTTGTAGTTTCAGGTGTTTATGTAAGTGATGGAAAGGCATCTGCTAAAGAACAGGTTTTAGCAGTAACAGCAGGTACTACAAACAGTATCAAAGTTGAAACAAATGTAAAAGTTGCAACAAGTGCAGAGATTACATTTGTAAAACCTTCAACTTTCGCAGGCGTTGAACTTACTGGTGCAGCAACAAACGGTGTTGTTGCAATAGCAAAGGCAGCAACAAATGCAGCAACAGCAGAGTACATAGTTGATGTTTATGCAAGTAAAGTTGTAGTAGCAACAAAAGAAGCTGTAGAAACAAAAGCTCCAGAAGCAACAAAAGCTCCAGAAGCAACAAAAGCTCCAGAAGCAACAAAAGCTCCAGAAGCAACAAAAGCGCCAGAAGCAACAGCAACAGCAGAGGCAACAAAAGAGCCAGAAGCAACAGCAACAGCAGAGGCAACAAAAGAGCCAGAAGCAACAGCAACAACAGAGGCAACAAAAGCAACACAGTCATTAAAATCTTCAAAGAAAGCTGCAAAAGCAGTTGAAGAAAAGACAGTTGAGAAGGTTGTTGAAGAGAAGACAAAAGTTGCTACAATCGTTGTTAAAGTTACAGCAGCTACAAAGCCATCAACAACTCCGTCAACAAAACCAGCAGCAACAGCAACAGCTCCAGCAGCAACAGCAACAGCTCCGGCAGCAACAGCAACAACTCCAGCTACAACAGTTCCAACAACAGCTCCAACAACAGCTCCAACAACAGCTCCAACAAAGAAGCCTGCAAAGAGCAAAGCTAAATTTACAGTAGCTAAGAAGGTTGTTATCGCAGCAGGAAAGTCTAAGACTATTAAGTACACAGCTAAGGATACAAAGGGTAAGACAATCAAAGCTAAAGTATCTAAGAAAGCAAACAAGAAGTACGCTACAGTTAAGGTTACATCAAGCAAGAAGATAAAGATTACAGTACCTAAGAAAGCTAAGAAATATAAGGGATACTATGGTACAGTAACACTTAAGGCTGGAAAGAAGACAGCTAAGGTTAAGATTTATGTTCAGAACAAGACAACTAAGGCTAAGGCTGCTAAGAAGAAAGTAACAGTTAAGAAGAATAAGACAGCTAAGGTTACAGTTAAGGTTACAGCTCAGAACAAGAAGAAAGCTACAACAGATACAGTTAAGGTTACAATTCCTAAGTCTAAGAAGAAATATTTGACATATAAGTCAGCAAAAGCTTCTAAGGGTAAAGTAGTTGTTTCACTTAAAGCTAAGAAGAAGAAAGTTAGCAAAGTACCTGTAACAATCAAAGTAGGAAGCAAGAAAGTAAAGGTAACTGTTAGAGTTAAATAATTGACCGAGCGATAGTGAGGGAAAACTTTAAAAAGTTGATAAACTTATCTTGATAATACAAATTATATACCAGCCACACGCAATAGCGTGTGGCTGGTTTGTCTTTTCAGAAAATAAAAAATAAGACAATATGCAAAGGGTAAATAATATATATTGAGATGGCAGAATATCTTGTAAAACCTGAGGAGGTGTTTGATATGTATTCAGAAGCATCAAGAATATTAGATGAAAATACCGTAAAGTATATGGTGGATGAACTTAAGGATGAGAACAAAGAACTTAAAGAAAAAATACTCAGCTAGAAGGAGAGAATACGGAACTTAAGGGAAAGAATGTAGAACTAAATGATAAGATAATTGATTTTCAGAAGAAACAGTTGCAACAGGACAAAAAAGAAAAGGAAGTTATCAAAAATATGTATAAAGCTAATCTTACGATAGAGCAGATAGCTGAAATCACAGGAAATGATATTGAGGTGATTAAAAACATTATTAAATAAAACAGACTACGACAGAAAAATTCCACATACAAATATATTTAGAGAGAATTGTTTGGTGCGTGTATGTGAAAATTCAAGCACAAAAATTTCAGTGTATATGAGAATAGCTGGGGGATAAAATATTTTTTGCCCCAACATCATATTATAAGCATATAATGATATAACAGAAAGGAAGAAAGATATAATGAAATACAGAAAAGCACTTACATTCAGTTATGATGATGGAATAGAGCAGGACAGAAAATTAGTGGAGATATTTAACAGATATGGTATGAAAGCAACATTTAATCTAAACACAGGAATTCAGTCGCCTGATAGTAACTTTGAAATAGAGGGTGTGCACATAAACAGGATGAAACAGGATGGACTTGCTGAGCTTTATAAAGGACATGAAATAGCAACACATGGTCTTACTCATGCAGCACCAACAGAAATGACAAAAGATGAACTTGACAAAGAATTTATAACGGATATGAAAAATATTGAGAGAATATATGGTACATACCCGGTGGGAATGGCATATGCGTATGGCTGTGTGAATGATACGGTAGCCAAATATCTCAAATCAATCGGAATAAAATATGGAAGAACAGTAGAGTCATCACATTCGTTTGAAATACCAAAAGAATCTATAAAATTAAAAGCAACCTGTCACCACGATGATGAAATGCTGTTTGAACTTGCCGAAAAATTTATAAAAGCAGAACCAAAAGAGGATGAGCAGATGTTGTTTTATGTGTGGGGGCACAGCTATGAATTTGATGTAAACAATAACTGGGACAGAATAGAAAAATTCTGTAAGATGATGGCAGGCAGGGACGATATTTTCTACGGAACCAATAGGGAATGTCTTGTGGATTGATTTTGGATTATAGTATATTTTTTGAAATTATGATAACAAACAGGAGAAGCCGTATATATAATTCTGTAATGGCATTTACAAGCATGCCGGTACTTACGCACCATATTTAGGTGTGTTATGTATCCGCTGCGTGCTTAGTAAGCGTACGCGTGCCATCGAGGAATTATATATACGGCTTCTCCGTCCGTTAGCCGTTGGCCAAATAAATCACTTAAAAACTTTCTTTAGATTAGCAATCTCTTTTGCAGCTGCTTTTCTATTCAGATCGGCATATGAGAAAAGAACATAACCGCTGACTTTCTTAGTGCTTCTTCCATATAAAACTTCACGCTTTAAGATGGTGTTGCTTTTTGACCAGCCTATGTCGTACACGGCTTTTGCCTGTGACTTTGAAAGACCGGCTCTGTATCCGGCAAGACCTATATAGAGTTTTACATTTTTATTTCTTTTCAGATTTGCCCATCGTTTGCAAGTTGCTTTGTAAGGGCATACAGTATGTGTGAATGTCCAGTATATCTGAGGGCAGATATAGTCGATATAGCCGGTTGATGACATCCATTTTTTAACATCACAGTAATAACTGTTGTTTAGATAGAGATTGTCGAGATTTCCGGCAGGACTTACACCAAATACAGCTTTTTTTCTTGTTGTTTTTACTGTCTTGTAAACTTTTTTGATAAGCAGGTCAACATTTTGTCTTCTCCAATTTACGATGCCGTAATATTTTTTGCCACTCTTTTTTCTGGCTTTAACATAATAATTATATTCAGGTCGGTCAAAGTTTTTCTTGTATGCAGTTCCAAGATTTGGGTAGAAGTAATCATCAAAATGTATTCCGTCTACATTATAATTTTTAACTATCTCTTTTACTCCGTTGTTGATGAGATTTCGCACATCAGGTTTTGCGGGATTGTAATAGAGTCCACCGTTGTATTTTAATACATTTCTTCTCTTTGCCTTTGAAGAAGATTTTGCCCATTTATATGCATATGAATTTTTTGGGATTGTATTAATGTTTGTTGTCGATGAAGAAATCCTGTAAGGATTGAGCCATGCATGGACTGAAAGTCCCATTCCGTGAGCTTTATCGACCATTATCTTTAACGGGTCAAATCCCGGATTTTTTCCGGCAGTTCCTGATGCATATACTGACCACGGAAAATATTTAGATGGGTACATTGCATCTGAAAACATTCGTGCATGGACAAATACAGTGTTATATCCGTTTGATTTACACTTTTTGAAAACTTTTGTTATGTAGTTGGTGAAACTTTTCTTTGTGTACCCCTTGTTGCTATAGCTTAAAAATGACACCCACACACCGCGGAGCTCTTTAGATGTGACAGCACTTCCGCTGGAGACAGCACTTCCCGAAGCAGCAGTGGCTGCCGCTTTTACGGAATTTACCTGTGTGTTATTCTGTGATGATGCATAGCCGTTATTTTGCTGTCCTGTTATACATACGATAATTGCACAACAGAGAAAAAGGGCGAGAGCCATAAAAAACGGCTGGCGGCATGAGTTGTGTTTGTTAGTGTTTGTTGTTTTCATATTTATCCCCATTTCTGCACACTTTTTAATATAATATTTGTGTCATGTGTGCACAGACACAAAATTTGTTTTAATGTATAGGAAAAATGCCTGCCACTGAAAAACAGGGGCAGGCACTTCATTTGTATGCATATATCTTATAATGTTGTGGTCAAAAGGCATTTTGCCCCAACTGATGCCATGGACTGCAGCATTGCTATCTGCCTTTGACCTTTGCATCATTTTATTTGTTTTCGTCCTGATATTTAAGTGCAGCACCAACAAATCCCTTGAATAAAGGATGTGGTCTGTTCGGTCTTGATTTGAATTCAGGGTGAGCCTGTGTTGCGATAAACCACGGATGAGTAGGTATCTCACACATCTCAACAATTCTTCCGTCAGGAGAAAGTCCTGAGAGGAGAAGCCCTGCTTTTTCTAAATCTTCACGGTAGTAATTGTTTACTTCGTAGCGGTGTCTGTGTCTCTCATGGATAGTTTCCTCACCGTAAAGCTCATAGGCTTTTGAAGTTTTATCAAGTACACATGGATAAGAGCCGAGTCTTAATGTACCGCCAATGTCCTCGATACCATCCTGCTCAGGCATAAGATGGATAACAGGGTGTGTGGTCTGAGGATCAAGCTCGATACTGTGTGCATCATGGAAACCTACAACATGTCTTGCAAACTCAACTATCGCAAGCTGCATTCCGAGGCAAAGACCGAGGAATGGAATGTTGTTTTCTCTTGCATATTTGATGGCAGTTATCTTACCGTCTATTCCTCTGTCACCAAATCCGCCCGGAACTAATATTCCGCTGACATCGCCGAGAAGTTCTGAAGCATTGTCTTCATTTAATTCTTCGGAAGGAATCCATTTGATGTTGACATTGCTCTTATGTGCAAGTCCGCCGTGTTTTAAGGATTCAACAACACTGATATAAGCATCATGAAGTGATGTATATTTGCCGACAAGTGCGACAGTGACATCTTTATCAAGGTTTTTAAGTGTGTCAACCATATTCTGCCACTCAGTTATGTCAGGTTCTGGGCAGTCAAGACAGAGTTTTTCACATACTACATCTGCGAGGTGTTCTTTTTCCATTGCGAGAGGAGCTTCGTAAAGTGTCTCCACATCAAGATTCTGCAAAACACTCTTTGTAGGAACATTACAGAAAAGTGCAATCTTATCCTTAAGCCCTTCTTCAAGAGGGAGTTCTGTACGGCATACGATAACATCAGGCTGGATGCCCATTCCCTGAAGTTCTTTTACGCTCGCCTGAGTAGGCTTTGTTTTCATCTCGCCTGAGGCTTTAAGATAAGGAATAAGTGTCACATGGATAAGGATAGCATTGTCGTGTCCAATATCATGCTGGAACTGACGGATAGACTCAAGGAAAGGCTGGCTTTCAATATCACCTACCGTACCACCCACTTCGATGATGGCTATCTGTGTATCCTTGCAGCCGTCATTGCGGTAAAAACGGCTCTTTATCTCATTTGTGATATGAGGGATTACCTGAACCGTACCTCCGCCATAATCACCACGGCGTTCTTTGTTAAGAACTGACCAGTAAACCTTACCGGTTGTCACATTTGACTGTTTTGTAAGACTTTCATCGATGAAACGCTCATAATGTCCGAGGTCAAGATCTGTCTCAGCACCATCATCTGTTACGAAAACCTCACCATGCTGTACCGGATTCATAGTACCCGGGTCAATATTGATATATGGATCGAACTTCTGCATTGTTACACTGTATCCGCGCATTTTTAGCAATCTTCCTAAAGATGCTGCTGTGATACCTTTTCCAAGACCGGAAACAACGCCACCAGTTACAAATACATATTTGACTGCCATTAAAATATCCTCCTTGTATTTTATTACTTTTAGTATGTCCAAAAATGTTATCAGATTGTTATCGACTCTAGTGCAGTGTATCAATGATACAGTACGCTAGTCGTAGATTTTGCTTTTCATAAATAAATGTTTTTATTATCGTTTTTCTTATTTGTCAATAACAAATATCTTCTATTATAACTCATAAAGTATATTTTGTTCAATTAGTATTTATGACAGTATTTATGATTTTTTTTGTATAAAATACACAAAAATGTATGCGGTTTATATTTTATAAAGATTATTTCACATTTTATTCAGATTGTAGGTTATTGATTTATACGGCAAGTAGCTTTATAATAATACGGATAGAATGATTTTAGGGTCAAAAGACTTTTTGACCTCAACATCATAGAATAAAACGGGGAGGTCTTGCAGATGGAAAATAATAATAATCAGGATCCGAAAAAAAATCAAAATAGAAGAAGCATAATAGTTTGTCTGGTTGTGGCATTAGTTATATTTCTCATGTTCTCATTTATGAACAGTCAGGTTGAGAAAGCTTCAAATAAGGAGATAACTTACGACCAGTTTTTACAGATGCTTGATAATGGTCAGGTGTCAAAGGTAGTTATAACATCAGATGAGATTAAGATAACACCGGCACAGCAGGCAAATAATATTTATAAAGTAACATATTATACAGGTGTTATATCAATGGATTATAACCTTATAACAAGGCTTGAAAAAGCGAATGTTGAGTTTTCAAAAGAAGTTTCGTCAGGTTCTTCAAGCCTTATGTATATGCTTATAACAACATTGCTGCCTATATTATTGCTCTGGGGCGGACTGTTTTTTGTTTTCCGCATGATGTCAAAAAATTCAGGCGGTATGATGGGAGTCGGAAAGAGCACGGCAAAGATGTATGTGCAAAAGGCAACGGGTGTTACATTTAAGGATGTTGCGGGACAGGAGGAGGCTATGGAGTCTCTTAATGAACTCGTTGATTTCCTTAATAATCCGGGAAAATATACTGAGATAGGTGCAAAACTTCCTAAGGGTGCGCTTCTTGTAGGACCTCCGGGAACAGGTAAGACACTTCTTGCAAAGGCGGTTGCAGGTGAGGCGGGAGTACCTTTCTTCTCACTCTCAGGTTCAGATTTTGTTGAGATGTTTGTCGGTGTAGGTGCATCGAGAGTAAGAGATTTGTTTAAACAGGCACAGTCTATGGCTCCGTGTATCATCTTCATTGACGAGATAGATGCGATAGGAAAGAGCAGGGACAGCCAGTACGGTGGCGGAAATGATGAGAGAGAACAGACACTAAACCAGTTGCTTTCAGAGATGGATGGTTTTGATTCATCGAAAGGTCTTGTAATACTCGGTGCTACAAACAGACCTGAGGTACTTGATAAGGCACTTCTTCGTCCGGGTCGATTTGACAGGAGGATAATCGTTGAAAAACCTGACCTTAAGGGTCGTGTTGATATTCTTAAGGTTCACGCAAAAGATGTACTTATGGACGATTCTGTAGATTTTGATGCGATTGCACTTGCAACGAGTGGTGCCGTAGGTTCAGATCTTGCCAATATGATAAATGAGGGTGCCATAATGGCGGTCCGTGCAGGAAGAAAAGCAGTAAGTCAGGCAGACCTTTTTGAGGCGGTCGAGGTTGTCATTGCAGGTAAGGAAAAGAAAGACAGGATATTAGGAAAAGAAGAAAAGAGAATAGTTGCTTACCATGAGGTAGGTCATGCTCTCGTAACGGCATTGCAAAAAGATGCCGAGCCGGTGCAAAAGATTACAATAGTTCCAAGAACGATGGGGTCTTTAGGTTATGTTATGCAGGTGCCTGAGGAAGAAAAGTATCTTATGAGCAAAGATGAGATATTGACAAGAATAACGACACTTTTCGGTGGACGTGCCGCAGAGCAGATTGTATTTAACTCAATCACGACAGGAGCGTCAAATGATATAGAACAAGCTACATCACTTGCAAGAGCGATGGTAACTCAGTATGGAATGACGGACAAGTTTGGAATGATAGGACTAGAATCGGTTCAGAATAAATATCTTGACGGAAGAACTGTATTAAACTGTGGTGATGCGACAGAAGCAGAGATAGACCAGGAAGTTATGCGTATTCTTAAAGAGTGCTATGCAAAAGCTGAGGAGCTTTTAAGAGGTGACAGGGATGCACTTGACAAACTTGCAGAATTTCTTATCAAGCATGAGACAATCACCGGTAAGGAATTTATGAAGATATTCCGCAAAGTAAAAGGAATAGAAGAACCTGAGGGTGACCTTTATGATGCGATAGTTATCGATGTTGACGGAACTTTGCTTGATTCAGACAAGCAGATAAGCGAAAAGACGGTAGAGACAATCGTTGATGCTCAGAAGAGAGGTAAGAAGATTGCCATAGCATCGGGACGCTCAATAGCAGGTATCAGAAAAAATGCGTCAAAAATACAGCTTGAAAAGTTCGGTGGATTTGTTATCGCTTACAACGGAACTACTGTAGTAAACTGTAAGACAGGTGAGTGTATCTATAATCAGATGGTTCCTGGTGAGATATTAGAACCGGTATATAAAGAAGCAGTTAAGGCAGAGGTTTCAATAGCTGTTTATAATGATGCCGAAAAAGAACTTATCGCTGCAAATGGTGTGACGAGATATATAGACGCTGATGCGAGGGCTTGTGATGTTGCTGTCAGGGAGACAGACGATTTTGTCAAAGTCGTAAACTTTGGATTTAACAAGATAATGCTCAGCGGTGAGCCTGACAGCATGAAAAATATTGAAAAACATATGAGAGAGATGTTTGGTGACAAGGTTAATGTGTTCCGTTCAGACCCTCACTTTGTTGAACTTCTTCCAAAGTATGTTGACAAGGGAGTTGCAGTTGAGAAACTTATGCGTTATCTCGATATAAACAGGGAAAAAGTTATCTGCGTCGGTGACAGCATAAATGATATGCCAATGCTCAGATATGCAGGAATGGGTGTTGCAATGGGCAATGCACAGGACAAAGTAAAACAGGCGGCAGACTATGTAACACTCTCACACAATGAGGACGGTGTTGCAAATGTTATAAATAAATTTATGACACCTGCTTCAAAGAAGAAAGAAAATGAAGAAGCTGCACAGGACAGTGAAGATAAAAAAGCAGTAAATATAGAGGCTCAAAATGCAGAAGCAGAGAACAGAGAAGTAGAGAATACGGAAGCTCAAAGCATAGAAAACAAAACAGTTACATTGTCAAAGGAAAATGCAGAGGATACTGACGAAGAAAAATTTTAATAAATTGCTGTTATAAAAAAGGGAGGGGCAGGTGGTTAAAAAAAGTGTTTGACATAAAAGAAGAATTAAAGAAACTGCCTGCAAAGCCCGGTGTTTATCTGATGCACGACAAGAGTGATGCCATCATATATGTAGGAAAGGCAATAAGCCTTAAAAACAGGGTGAGACAGTATTTTCAGGCGGGCAGGAGAGTATCTCCAAAGATTGAGAGGATGATTTCCCAGATAGACCATTTTGAATATATAATCACTGACTCCGAGGTGGAGGCTCTCGTTCTTGAGAACAATCTTATAAAAGAGCATGAGCCGAAATACAACACAATGCTCAAGGATGACAAGACTTATCCTTATATAAAGGCAACGGTTTATGAAGATTTTCCGAGACTTATTTATTCAAGACAGCCCAAAAAAGACAAGTGCAAATATTTCGGACCGTTTACGAATGTGACGGCTGCTAGGGATACGCTTGAATTTGCACATAAGATATACCGGATAAGAACCTGCCGCAGAGTTCTTCCGAGAGATATAGGAAAAGAAAGACCATGTCTTAATTATCATATCGGAAAATGCAATGCACCGTGTCAGGGTTATATCAGCAAAGAGGAATATAACAAGAATTTTAATAAGGCTTTAAAGCTGATAGAGGGCGATTATAAGCAGGTTATCGAATATCTTGAGGAAAAGATGTATGAGGCATCTGAAAAGATGGAATATGAGCAGGCGGCAGTCTGCAGGGATTTGATAGAGAGTGTAAAGAAAATGTCCGTGAAACAGAAGATAAATGATTTTGGAGGAATGGACAGGGATGTTGTTGCACTTGCGAGGACAAATGAGGAAGCTGTAGTACAGGTTTTCTTTATAAGAGAGGGAAAACTTATCGGCAGAGATCATTTTCACTTAAAGGGAAGTTACGGGGAGAAAGAAAATGATATGCTTCAGGCATTTATTAAACAATTTTATGCCGGAACACCTTTTATTCCTCGTGAAGTCATGGTAGAATATGAAGTGACGGAGTCTGAGCTGATAGAAAAGTGGCTCAGTGAAAAAAGGGGAGGCAAAGTCAGTATCATTGTTCCGAAAAAGGGACAGAAAGAAAGACTTGTCGAGCTTGCACATAAAAATGCCGCTATGGTTCTCACAAAGGATATGGAAAAGATAAAGCGCGAGGAGGAGAGAACTACGGGAGCCATGAAACAGATTTCAGGATGGCTGGGTCTTGAAGATGTATCGCGAGTTGAGTCCTATGACATATCAAATATAAGTGGTTTTTTATCGGTTGGCTCAATGGTCGTATTTGACGATGGCAAACCTAAAAAAAGTGAATACAGAAAATTCAGGATAAAAACAGTAGAGGGACCAAACGACTATGCCAGTATGTATGAGGTACTAAAACGCAGGTTCAGTCATGGTCTTATGGAGATAGAACAGTTAAATGAAAAGAATCTTTCTAATGAGTTTGGAAGTTTTACAAAGTTTCCGGATCTTATAATGATGGATGGAGGTGTCGGACAGGTTCACATAGCAATGCAGGTTCTCTCAGAGCTTGACATAGACATTCCCGTGTGTGGAATGGTAAAGGATGACAACCACAGGACGAGAGGACTGTTTTTTGATGAACATGAGATACCTATAGATACAAACAGTGAGGGATTTCGCCTGATGACAAGAATACAGGACGAGGTACACCGTTTTGCCATAGAATACCACCGCTCACTCAGGAGCAAAGAGCAGGTAAAGTCGATACTGGATGACATTCCGGGTATCGGAGAGAAAAGGCGTAAAGCTCTTATGAAACATTTCGCATCAATAGAAGCGATAAAAAATGCAGCGATAGATGAACTTGCACGGGCAGAGAGTATGAATGAAAAAGCAGCGGCAAGTGTTTATAAATTTTTTCATCAAGGAGGAGCAAAGGAATGATGCAGGGAGAATACAGCGTGTCTCTTAAAGATATGATAGAGGCACTTAAATTGGAAAATTGCACACCGGATGTCGATATAAACGACATTATGATAACACAAAATGAAGTAAACAGACCGGCATTACAGCTTGCAGGATATTTTGACTATTTTGATTCAAGCCGTATTCAGATAATCGGTCATGTAGAGCACACATATATGCAGCAGAAAGGCATGGAGCATAGTGTGGCAATGATGGAAAGAATCATGGCAGGAAGCGAGGATAAAGGGCAGCCACCATGTATCGTGTATTGCAGGGAGATATGGGTAGAGGATGAGATAGTTGCTCTTGCAAATAAATATCGTGTACCTCTTCTTAGAAGCCGCAAAGCGACATCACCGTTTATGGCTGAACTTATAAGATGGCTTGGAGCTGAGCTTGCACCAAGATGTTCTGTTCACGGCGTACTTGTAGACATATACGGCGAGGGTGTACTTATCATGGGTGAGAGTGGAATTGGTAAATCAGAAGTAGCACTTGAGCTTATCCACAGAGGTCATCGTCTTGTTTCGGATGATGTAGTTGAGATAAAGAGAGTGAGTGATAACTCACTTATAGGAAGTTCACCTGATATTACAAGACATTTTATTGAGCTTAGAGGCATAGGAATTATTGATGCAAAAGCACTTTTCGGTGTTGAGAGTGTTAAGGACTGGCAGGAGATAGATCTTGTAATCAAGCTTGAAGAATTTAATAAAGAACAGGAATATGACAGACTCGGACTTGAGGAGCAGTATATAGAGTTTCTTGACAGCAAGGTAGTGTGTCATTCGATTCCGATAAGACCGGGTAGAAATGTTGCGATAATCTGCGAATCCGCAGCAGTAAACCACAGACAGAAAAAGATGGGATATAACGCAGCGGTAGAGCTTTACAACAGAGTTACAAATAATCTGGCTGAAAAACGCAAAAACAATAAATGATGAAGTGAAAGAGAATGAAAATGGAGGGAAGAAATGTTATTTGTAAAAACAGAAGATTTAAAACCCGGGATGAGACTTGCAAAACCTATATATAACAGAAATGGGGTTATGCTTTATGAACGCAATTCTAAAATCACAAGTCAAGGTATCATAAGCGTAAACAATTTTGGACTGATAGGAATTTATATACTTGAGCCTGCCGAACCGGTACCGCCTATGTCAGAGGATGATATAGAGTTTGAGAGATTTCAGGCTATGTCTATATTTGAGATAAAAGAAATACTTGATGCATATTCCGAGGGTAAAAAAGAAAATAATATGTATCAGTTCATAAACCAGCTTTTGAAAAAATATGGCTCACTTCATCATAAGATTAACTTTATACAGAATATCAGAAGCAATGATGACTATGTGTATAAACATTCACTCAATACAGCAATATTGTGTGCGTTGATTTCAAGCAGGCTTGGTCTTGAATTTAAGACACAGCTTGATCTTACGGCAGCGGCACTTTTGCATGATATAGGCGGATTGCAAATACCAAATAATATCAGAAGAAAAAAGACTATAGATCTGACAATGGAGGATGAAAAGAAGATAACTATGTGTTATCAGAATTCATATGATGCGTTCAAGGCAAATTTAGATCTTTCTCCTGATATAAAAAGGATATTGTCAGCGGGATTAATGCTTCTGCATCCTGATATACCGTCGGCAACAGAAAATGTACCTAAGGTTATCGGGGCAGAGATACTCAAAGTCGCAAACTGTTTTGATAATATGACAGCTATGAAGTTTGGTGATGAGCCGTTATCGGAGATAGCGGCAATAAGATACCTTTTAGAGATGGAAGACCAGTTTGACAGGAAAATAGTTGATGCACTGTTAGATAGTATAAATGTTTTAAGTCCCGGTGTCTGTGTAGAGTTTACAAATGGTGATAAAGGACTTGTAGTTACTGCAAATGACAGTAATGTATTAGAGCCGTTTGTATTATCTTTCAATGATAATAAGCTTTATAACCTTGCTGACAGCAAGGTTGCAGAGCAGATGAAGATAAAAGACATAATGAAAACAATGGATAACCGTCATGTCGTTGACCGCGAGTTTCTCAGTCAGTACATGGGTAAAACTTTACATATGGGTGAGAAATAACAGCTGCAGGAAAGAGGAAAAATATGTTTATTATAGTTGGTCTTGGCAATCCTGAGAGAAAATATGATGGCACAAGACATAATATAGGATTTTCAGCAATAACAGTTATAGCGGATAAATATAACATATCAATGGATATTAAGAAACATAAGGCTGTCTGCGGAAAAGGTTATATAGAGGGACAGAAAGTCATACTTGCGATGCCGCAGACATATATGAACTTAAGCGGTGAGAGTGTGAGAGAACTTGTAGATTACTATAAGATAGACCCTGAGAGTGAACTTATAGTTATATATGATGACATAAATCTTGCACCGGGCAGACTGCGTATCCGTGAAAAGGGAAGTGCGGGAGGCCACAATGGTATTAAAAATATCATAAGCCACCTTGGAACGCAGGTATTTCCGAGAATACGCATAGGAGTTGGTGAAAAGCCAAAAGGCTGGGACCTTGCAGACTATGTACTTGGACGATTTGCAAAGGATGAAGAACCTGTTATAAGAGAAGCACTTGACAATGCAGCCGATGCTTGTGGCATTATTGTCGATGATGAGATTAGAACGGCGATGAATAAATTCAATTAAAATGTAAGAAATGAAAAGCTGAACTGTTAATTAAAATTACTCACAGACATTTTGGGTCTGTGAGTTTTGTTGTTAAGGTTAATGAAAGGAGGAAAAGAGATGGCTGAGCTGCTCAAAACACTGCTAGAGCCGTTGGAGGAGATAAATGCCTATAAAACGGTGGCTGAGGATATAGAGCGGGAGAAGTTTCCGGTTCATATATCAGGCTGTATCGATACGCAGAAGTGTCATCTGATATATGGACTATCACATTCAGAGCACTGGAGAGTTATCATTGCTTCAAATGAGATAAAGGCGAGGGAAATATACGATGATTACAAACTCTTTGACAGGGATGTACTCTTTTATCCTGCAAAAGACATAATATTTTTCGGTGCGGACATTCAGGGAAGTGCGATAAGCACTGAGAGATTAAAAGTTGTCGATGCAATGTTAAAGAATGATTCCGGAACGATAGTGACTACAATAGATGCCGGACTTGACTGTATTATGGACAGCCAGGCTTCAAAAAGTTCAAGATTTGTTATTGGAGAAACCGATATTGTGAATATGGATAATCTTGAAAAAAAACTTGTTGATATGGGTTATGAGAGACAGACACAGGTTGAAAAGCCGGGAGATTTTTCCGTCCGTGGAGGTATAACCGATATATTTCCAATAACTATGGATTGTCCTGTCCGTATAGAATTTTTTGATAATGAAGTTGATACGATAAGGGCATTTGATGTGCAGAGCCAGCGTTCGATAGAGAGAATGGATAAGGTTGAGGTGACACCTGCCGCCGAGATGACATTGTCGGATGAACAGTTAAAGGCGGCTTTGAAAAAGATTGAAAAAGAATATCAGAAGATGCTTGAAAAGTTCAGAAAAGAAAAAAATCATGATGCGATTAACAGGCTTACCGATACTGTAGAGCAGATAAAAGTAAATTTTGATATGTACCACGGCCGTATGGGACTTGAGAGTTTCACAAAATATTTTGATATATCGACAAGCAGTTTTTTTGACCTGTTTGATGATAAAGATACGATATTTTTTGTTGATGAACCGATACATTGTATAGAAAAGCTAGGGTCGGTTGAGAGTGAGTTCAGGGAGAGTATGCAGGGCAGACTTGAGAAGGGTTATATTCTGCCGGGACAGGCAGATGTCATATATTCATCGTCTTATGTCATGGCAAGGCTCGAACAAAAAAGAACAGTGTATCTTTCGTTGCTTGATATGCTTCCTAAGGAAATTAAAGTAAAAGATGAAGCAAATATAGCAGTACAATCATTGCCATCGTATAACCAGCACATTGAGATGCTTATTGAGGATATAAAAAAGTGGCGGAGTGAAAAGTTCAGGGTACTTATATTATCAGGTTCAAAGATAAGGGCCGAGAGACTTGCAAAAGATTTGAATGAATATGAAATTCCTGCATTTTACCGTGAATCTCTTGGTGATGAATTAAAATCCGGTGAAGTTATGACGAGTTACGGATGGCTCCGCAGAGGTTTTGAGTACAGGGCACAGAAATTTATTGTTGTCACCGAGGGAGATATATTCGGTGCAAAGCAGAAGCGTAGGAAGAAAAAGATAAAAAAATTTGACGGAAAATCAATTCAGAGTTTTAATGAA
Organism: Clostridium sp. AF34-13; assembly: GCF_003477845.1. Lineage (NCBI taxonomy): Bacteria > Bacillati > Bacillota > Clostridia > Eubacteriales > Clostridiaceae > Clostridium > Clostridium sp. AF34-13. The sequence goes on along the minus strand of NZ_QUEB01000007.1, from coordinate 117,924 downwards.
CTCAATGTCGGTGATTATGTCGTACATGAAGAACACGGACTTGGAATATACAGAGGAATAGAGAAGATAAGGGTCGAGAATGTTACTAAAGATTTTTTTAAGATAGAGTACGGTGACGGCGGAAACCTTTATGTTCCGGTGTCGGGGCTTGATGTTTTGCAAAAATATGCAGGACAGGATGTTGTAAAGAAGCCTAAACTAAATAAACTTAATTCTTCTGAGTGGAAAAAGACAAAGAGCAGGGTAAAACACGCAGTAAACGAGGTCGCAAATGAACTTGTGCTTCTTTATGCAAAAAGGCAGCAGACAAAAGGCTATTGCTTTGGAAAAGATACTGTATGGCAGACTGAATTTGAGGATATGTTCCCGTTTGACGAGACAAAAGACCAGCTTGATGCGATAGATGCAACAAAGAAAGACATGGAAAGCAACAAGGTAATGGATAGGCTTATATGCGGTGATGTTGGATATGGAAAGACGGAGATTGCGATAAGGGCGGCATTTAAGGCTGCAAATGACGGAAAACAGGTTGCGTTTTTAGTTCCGACGACGATACTCGCACAACAGCATTACAACACCTTTAAGGAAAGGCTCGGTGATTATCCGGTCAGGGTAGAGATGCTTTCAAGATTCAGGACCCCGGCACAGCAGAAAAAAGCACTGGAGGGACTGAAAAAAGGTGATGTCGATATAATAATAGGAACGCACAGACTTTTATCTAAAGATGTTGAATTTAAAGATTTGGGACTTCTAATAGTTGATGAGGAACAGCGTTTTGGTGTTGCTCACAAGGAAAAGATAAAGCAGATAAAAGGCGATGTGGATGTTCTTACGCTTAGTGCGACACCGATTCCGAGAACGCTCCACATGAGCCTTGCAGGAATAAGGGACATGAGTGTGCTTGAAGAACCGCCCGTTGACAGACTGCCTATCCAGACATTTGTTATGGAGCACAACCCTGAGATAATAAGAGAAGCAATAAACAGGGAGCTTGCAAGAAACGGTCAGATATTCTATGTTTACAATAGGGTAAAAGGAATCGACGAGGCAGCTATGGAAATTCAAAAACTCGTGCCTGATGCGAATGTTGCATATGCACACGGGCAGATGAGCGAGAGACAGCTTGAAAAGATAATGATGGCATTTATCAACGGTGAAATAGATGTTATGGTGGCAACGACTATCATAGAAACCGGTCTTGATATATCAAATGTAAATACGATTATCATAGATAATGCCGACCAGATGGGACTTTCACAGCTTTACCAGCTTAGAGGGCGTGTCGGAAGGTCAAACAGAAATTCATATGCGTTTCTTATGTATAAGCGGAACAAAGTTCTTAAAGAAATTGCAGAAAAAAGACTTGCCGCAATAAAAGAGTTTACTGAGCTTGGTTCAGGCATAAAAGTTGCGATGCGTGATCTTGAGATAAGAGGAGCTGGAAATCTTCTCGGAGAAGCACAGTCGGGGCATATGGAGGCTGTCGGTTATGACCTTTATTGCAAGATGTTAAACGAAGCAGTGCACCATCTAAAAGGAGATACCGATATTTCTGAGGAATTTGAGACAGAGATAGATATAAATGTAAATGCGTATATTCCTGAAACTTATATAAGAAGTGAATACCTGAAACTTGATATGTATAAGAGGATAGCAGCGATAGAGAATGTGGAAGAATATAACGATATGCAGGAAGAACTTACCGACAGATTTGGAGATATGCCGCAGTCAGCCGATAACCTGCTGCGTGTAGCACTTCTTAAAGCTGATGCACATAAGGCATATATAAGCAGGATATTACAGAAAGAGGATGGTGTCAGGTTTTATCTGTATGAGGGTAAACTTCCGGATACGGAAAAACTTAAGAAAATGCTTGATGAATATCAGGGCAAAATAAAATATGCCGGAAGTAAAGAGCCGTATCTTTTATATATGATGCAAAAGGATAAAAAAAAGGCGGTTTCTGGAAATATGTATAGAATGCCGTCAAAAAATATGATAAAAAAAGAAAAAAAGTTGACAGCAGACGAAATATTTAATATTGTTGAGAGTGTGATAAAAAGCATTGGAGGGCTATATGATAAAAAATAGATATACAAAAGCGGCAGCGTGTGCCGTGCTTGCCGTGTCGATGATATTTACGGGATGCGGAAAAAAAGAGGGTACAAAGACCGCAGATAAAAAAGCGGAGACAACAAAAACAATTCGTCTTGAAAGAGGAGATATTACGGCAAATTCATATGTGATAAAGGTAGGTAATGCCGGTGTTCAGTACAGTGAAGTGTTAAACTATTGTTATCTTCTCAAAAATCAATATGAAAGCAGCTTTGGAAGTGAATTATGGAAATATAAGATTGATGATAAGACAACGATAGGGGACAAAGCTAAAAAAGAAATCGTAAGTACACTTACACAGTTAAAGCTTATTGGCGTAAATGCTGCAAAACAGGGTGTGACTCTTGATAATGACGAGCAGGATCAGGCATTGCAGGATGCACAGAAGCTTATAAAAAAGGCTTCAAAAGCTGACAGAAAAAAATATGAGCTTAATGTAAACAGCGTAAAAGAGCTGTTCGAGGACAATATACTTGCAAACAAAATGTTTTATGTTGCGACGGATGATGCGGATACAAATGTGACCGATGATGAGGCAAAGCAGATAAAAATCAGTTATATTGAGCTTATCACTAAGGGAACGGACAAAAACGGACGAAAAGTAAATATGAATGCAGCCGGGAAAGCAAAGACTTATAAGAGAATGAAAGAGATGCTTAAAGAAGCGAAAAAGGCTGATAATTTTTCTGACTATGCCGCTGTCAATACGGAAAGCAGACAGAGTGAGGTTACGATAGGAAAGGATACAAAGCTTCTGGATAAAGAAGCCGTAGATGCAGCATTTTCGTTGAAAAAAGGTAAGATGAGCAATGTAATAGGAGGCAAAAACGGATATTACATCATTTATTGTGAAAATGATAATGACGAAGATGCGACATATGCCAGAAAAGAGGCTATTATTGAAGAACGCCAGACGAAGATGTTTAAAGAAAAGTATTCTAAGTGGCTCTCAGAGTCAAGTGTCGATATAAGCAATAAGTTCTGGGATGTGTTTAAACTTTAGATGCAAAATTTCATTTACATAAAGTACACGATTTGTTATAATTAAATTTATATAATGCAAGGGGCAAAATAAATTTTGTCCAAACATCATTTAAATGAAACAAAAGAAAAGGTAGGTGATTAAGTGAAGGCAGAACATATCAATCCGTTTATTATTTCAGTATGTAAAATTATGAAAGATATATGTATGCTTGATTTAAAGATGGGTAAGCCTTTCGTAAAAGATGATAAATACGAGGGGGATAGTTCTTTGATTAAACTTGGAATTATCGGTGCCTTAAAGGGTGAAGTTGTTCTCAGTCTCCACTATGAAACAGCACTTGCGGTTATTTCAAAGATGATGATGATGCCCGTCAATGAGATTGATGCTATCGGACAAAGTGCCATATCAGAGCTTGGAAATATGATTGCAGGGAATGCGGCTACGGTATTTGCAAATGACAGTACTATTATAGACATAACGACACCGGATTATTGTGTGGGAAAAGATTACGCAGGCAGCGGTAAGCAGGTGTTTTGTATTCCGTTTGAATCTGATATAGGAGAATTATCAATAAACATATTTATTGAAGAATGATTTTTGGATTTTAATGATTAGGAGAGGATTTTTATATCCTCTCTTTTCCGTGAGTTAAAGATGTAAAGACAGAATTGGAGGAATGATGGATGGCAGCTTATAAAAGGTACAGAAAGGAAGACAGTGTGTCTTATTCACTTGGTATAACACTTACTTTTGAACTTTTAAAGTTTAAGACTGAGTATGTGAACCGGGTATTTGTTCACTCGGCAATGAAGCAGGGTGACACATTGGATAAACTTCTTAAACTTTGCAAGGACTCAGATATAGAGGTTGTTTATGCGGATAAAATATTTAATGTTTTGTCACAGAAAGACAATTGTTATGTTATAGGTGAGTTTAGAAAATTTGAGTCCGGACTTGATAAGGATAGTTCGCACATAGTTCTCGTAAATCCTTCAAATGCAGGAAATATGGGCACGATTATGAGAAGTGCACTCGGCTTTGAAATGAACCGTATGGCTATTATAAGGCCTGCCGTTGACGCATTTGATCCAAAAGTAGTAAGAGCATCTATGGGAGCAATATTCTCAACGGAGTTTGTTTATTTTGATTCTTTTGATGAATACATGAAAAAATACGGTGACAGAGAGTTATATCCGTTCATGCTCGATGCAAAGATAAAACTTCATGATGTAAAGCCACAGGGTAAATTTTCACTTATATTTGGTAATGAGGCAACAGGACTTCCACATGAGTTTTCTAAGATAGGAAAGTCGGTCATAATACCTCATTCAGACAGGATAGACAGTTTAAATCTTCCTATAGCAGCAAGTATAGCAATGTACGAAGCAACTAAGGCAGATTTTTAGATATATGATGCAAATGTCAGGCAGACAATAGCAATAAGATTAGAGCTGTTTGCAGGAACGTGGTAACTGTATAGATATGCGGTATCAGTGGCATCACAATATTAATATATAATAAAATTGAGAAAGGAAGTTATAAAAATGGCAAAAATTGATATTATCTCAGGATTTTTAGGAGCAGGAAAGACTACACTTATTAAAAAGCTTGTAGCAGATGCATTTCAGGGTGAAAAACTTGTTATCATTGAAAATGAATTTGGTGAGATAGGAATAGATGGTGGATTTCTTAAAGAGTCAGGCATCCAGATAACAGAGATGAATTCAGGATGTATCTGTTGTTCTCTTGTTGGAGATTTTGGAAATGCACTTAAAGATGTACTTGAAAAATACAGCCCTGATAGAGTTATCATTGAGCCGTCAGGTGTAGGTAAGCTTTCTGATGTTATAAAAGCAGTTAAAAATATCGGAGATGATGTGAAGATAAATAGTACGGCAACAGTAGTTGACGCATCAAAATGCAAGATGTATATGAAAAACTATGGTGAGTTCTACAACAACCAGATTGAGAGTGCAGGAACGATAATCTTAAGCCGCACACAGAATGTTTCAGAGGAGAAGCTTGCAAAAGTTCTTACAATGATAAAAGAGAAGAATGATGAAGCTTCTGTTATCACGACACCGTGGGATCAGATAGATGGAAAGAAGATTCTTGATGCTATGGAAAAAGTAAATACGCTTGAGAAAGAACTTCTTGAGGAACATCATCACCATGACGGAGAGTGCGGCTGCGGACATGAGCACCATCATCACGACCATGACGGAGAGTGCGGCTGCGGACATGAGCATCATCATCACGACCATGACGAAGAGTGTGGCTGCGGACATGAACATCATCACGACCATGACGAAGAGTGTGGCTGCGGACATGAGCATCATCACGACCATGACGGGGAGTGTGGCTGCGGACATGAGCACCATCATCACGACCATGACGGAGAATGTGGCTGCGGACACCACCATGAACATGGCCATCATCATGCAGATGATGTGTTTACAAGCTGGGGTGTTGAGACAGCTCACAAGTTTACAGAGGAAGAACTTAAGGATATTGTATCAAAACTTGCAAGTGATAAGTCATTTGGTGATGTTCTCCGTGCTAAGGGAATTGTTGCTTCAGATGAGGGTGAATGGTTCCACTTCGACCTTGTACCTGAGGAGACTGAGCTTAGAAGAGGTGCCGCAGATTATACAGGAAGAATATGCGTAATCGGTTCAAATCTCAATGAGGATGCTATAAAAGAACTTTTTCATGTGGCATAAACAGATATAAAACTAAATATATACTTGCACAATTTAAGATTTATTGATAGGTTTGTAGAATGTTATGTGCAACTTATAGGTAGTAAGTAGGAAGGAAAAATATGTTTGGTAAGAGAAAAGAAGAAATGATGGTTTATGTTGTCATGGGATTTCTTGAGGCTGGTAAGACAAGCCTTGTAAGAGATCTTATAGTTGACGATATGTTTGATGATAAGATAAAGACACTTATCCTTGCCTGCGAGGAGGGTGAGGAAGAATATGAGGAGGCTGACCTGAAGAAAGGCTGTGCTGTCTGCGAGTATATTGAGGACGAGGAGTCTTTCAACGGAAAAGTTATCCAGAAATTCCTAAAAAAACACAGACCTGACAGGATAATCATCGAGTACAATGGAATGTGGTCTGCCGCAAAAATTCCTGAGCTTTATGATGAACTTGAGGAAATCTGTTTTGACAGGGAAGTCATTATGCAGACACTTGATGTTGTCAATGATGAGACATTTTCACTTTATATGAAGAATATGCCGTCTCTGATGGTTGAACAGTTTAAGGTTGCGGAGATGATAATCGTAAACAGATGTACTGTTGAGAATACAAAGAAATCTGCGATAAGAGGAAGTGTAAAAGCCGTAAATCCTCGTGCACAGATAGTTTACGAGTCAGAAGATGATGCATTTTATGAGATGAAAGAAGAAATGCCATTTGATGTAAATGCTGATGTTATAGAAGTAAATGAGGGTGACTTCGGACTCTGGTATGTCGATATGATAGACCATCAGGAAACATACAACGGAAAGACATTAAAACTTACCGGAATGATACAAAAACCGGGTGGACTTGATAAAGGTTTTGCGGTATTTGGAAGATACGCAATGACCTGTTGTGCAGATGATGTTCAGTTTATGGGATTTTTGTGCAAGGCAGATGACTGGTCGCAGATAAAGAGCGGACAGTATGTGACAGTAACGGCACGCATGGAGTACAAGTTTATGGCTGAGTACGGCGAGGAAGGACCTGTATTTTATGCGGAGGAAATAGTTCCGGCACAGAAACCGGAGGATGAGTTGGTTTATTTTAACTGATTTTTGGCAGACGGACGAAAGTCAGGGTGACATATGTTCTTAGGTGGCACGCTTTTGCTATGCAAACACGCAGCGGTACTAACGCACCAAAATACGGTGCGCAAGTGCCGGCGTGTTTGAAATGCCGCTTGCAGAACATATATGCACCCTGACTTTCTGTTTTGTTGGTGAGAATATAGTTATTTTTGTTATATTATGTATAATATGTTTTTTTGTAATTAAATATGGGAATACTTGAAATAGCTGATTGAATATGTTATTATTGGATTAGCAAAATAATTGATAACAGTGTCATATATGACACAAAAACAAAACTCTCATAAGCCGCTAACTTATGAGAGTTTTTCTTTTTTGTTTGATAGAAAAGTAACTATCAGGCTAATTGTCACTGGATTTTTTCGTCTAACCATTTGCAAATATAGTAACTTAATATATTTACCATGACAGCATTTATAATTGATAACAACATATATGACACCCCCTCCCTGTTGTCCAGTTTGGGTTTGTGACAACATAGACATTATAATAGAATTTTGTATTTATTTCCATATAAAAGTTATTAATTTACTAATATGAGGATTGATTGGATTTTTAATTTTTGGTTTTATTTAGTGTATATTTTTTGCAACATTTTTTTCTAACTTCTGTCTTTATATGTAAGAAAGGTTTGCTTTCGTTTACATCTATGGTGCAAGTGACAGTGATTACAGGCAATTTCTATAGGATTAAAAAAAGTGTTTTAGGAGGCGGTTTTTATGAAGTTAGGAAAGTTATTTTTTGTGATGGCGGCTGGTGTTTTTTGTGTCGGGATTGGTGTGACGGCAGATAGTCACGAAGTTTCGGCGGCTGTTAAAGTTTCAGTCAGTAAAAATGAAATAAGGTCTTACAGTGGAAGTGGTGTTTTGAAAATAGGCAAAAATATTAAGAGTATAGCTGTTGACCCTACAATTTCAGGAAAGCACAGTATTTCAAGTATTAAGGTTGAGAGTGGTAACAAGTATTTTTATGTTAAAGACGGCGTACTTTTCAGCAAGGATAAGACTAAGCTGATTTTATATCCGAATATGCGTAAGAACACAACTTATACTGTTCCATCGGGTGTTAAAGTGATAGATGAATATGCGTTTGCAGGTGCAAATATTAAAAATGTCACGATTTCTTCTAAGGTAAGTGAAATTGGAAAGAACGCATTTGAAAATTGCAAGAGTCTTGAAAAAGTTCAGGGAGAATTTAATACAAGTGAATTACCGGAAAATTTGTTTTACGACTGTACGAAATTAAATTATTTTGTTATACCTGACAGTGTGAAAAAAATAAAATGGGATGTTTTTTACGGTTGTAAAAATCTTAAAGTTAAGATAGGCAAAAATGTTGAAAGTATAAGTCTAAACAGTGATGATTATGCTGCATCATATGAAGTTGACCCTGAAAACAAAGTGTATAAAATTGATGATGGTGTATGGTATTCAAAGGATGGTACAAAACTTTTGTGTTATCCGAAAAATAAAGCCGGTGAATATATTCTTCCGGACACGGTAACTGATATAAAACTTACGGCTGGTTTTGAGGAAAATAAAAAACTTACGGCACTTATTTTAAATGATAAAGTAACGGAGTTTGATATAAGAAAACTTGAGGGATGCTCGGCTCTTGAAAAACTTGTTTTAGGTGCTTCTGTTAAAGAGGTAAAGATGAATTTCACAAAAGAATATTCTCTTGAACTTGACAGTTTAAAGGAGATAAGCGTATCTGAAAAAAATGACTGCTATGCTTCATATGGCGGTGCTTTGTATTCAAAAGATTTTACTAAGCTGTATTTTATACCTGATGCTATGGATAAACTTGAGCTGAATGAAAATGTAGAGGAGATAGATGAGAGGATAGGTCTTGATAAAAATAATTATAATGAGATTATCCTGCCTGATACAAATAAAAATTTTTTTGTAAATGATAATGTCCTTTATGATAAAGGCATGACAAGAATAGTTATTTTTCCAAGTGTTATAACTTCATATAAACTTCCTGCTACAGTGAATGATGTATCGACGATAACAAGCAGTATGTATATAGATGATGGTGATAACGGATATGACAGATTTAGCCGCAGTGCCTGCAATCTTGAAAGTATTGAAGCGGATGAGAAGAGCAGTTATTTTAAATCTAAGGATGGCATTTTATATAATAATGACATGACAGAGCTTGTATTATATCCTCAGGCTAAAAAAGGTAAATATACAATGCCAAAAGGTATAAAAACAGCGGATATGGGTGTATTTTCAAATGCAACAGGACTTACGGAACTTACATTGTCTTATGAGAAAAGTCTTTCGTTTGACGGTTGTAAAGCATTGAAAAAGGTTACTTATAGTGAGGGTGTTACGAGTGTATCATTGTTCAGAACAAACAGTACGGCGATAAATAATATATATCTTCCGGGAACTTTGAGATATATTTCACTGTGCGGCTCTGGCAGGGGAGCAACAGTACACGGATATGATAAAACACTTTATTACAGTTCTGATGATGAATATTTCAAGACAAAGTTAGAGGATTATGTTAAAAAATACGGTTACAAATATAAAAGTCTTGGAAAAGCACCCGGAAAGGTTACAGGTTTGACGGCAAAAAAGACAGGTCACAATATAAAAGTGAGCTGGAATAAACTTGCGGGAGCAGACGGCTACAAAGTATATTATTTTGTGAAGAAAGATGGGGTAAACACGGAGGTTACATTAAAGAGCATCACAGGTTATAAAAACAGTTCATGTAGCTTTAATAAAAGTAAACTTCAGGGGGCAGTGCAGATATATGTTACTGCATATAAAAAAGTAAACGGTGTCAAGGTTTATAGTTTGCCTGTTTCGGTGAAGTGCAAATAAAAATTACATTGCATCGATTGACAGTCGCTTTGACATACAAAACCGCATCTGTTAAGATAATAGCAGATGCGGTTTTGCATTTTCCTGTGAATTTGTGAGAATGAAAGGTGATATAGATATGAGTAAAATTTTAATAATTGAGGATGATGCTGCTATTGCAGAGCTTGAAAAAGATTATCTTGAACTTAGCGATTTTGAGGTTGCCATTGAGTCTGACGGAAGTTCGGGTGCTGCCCATGCCGTTGATGAGGATTTTGACCTTATCCTTTTAGACCTTATGCTTCCGGGGATGGATGGTTTTGAAATTTGTAAGTATATCAGGGAGAAAAAGGACACGCCTATCCTTATGGTTTCGGCAAAAAAAGATGATATTGACAAGATAAGGGGACTTGGACTTGGTGCAGATGATTATATCACTAAGCCGTTTAGTCCGAGTGAACTTATAGCAAGGGTAAAGGCTCACCTTGCAAGATACAAAAGACTTACGGCATCGGGAACACAGGAGAATGATGTTATCGAGATAAGAGGTCTTAAGATTGATAAGACTGCGAGAAGAGTTTATATCAACGGTGTTGAGAAAAATTTCACGACAAAAGAGTTTGACCTTCTCACATTTCTTGCATCAAATCCAAATCATGTATATTCAAAAGAGGAATTGTTCAAAGAAATATGGGAGATGGAGTCAGTCGGTGATATAGCTACCGTGACGGTACATATCAAGAAGATAAGGGAAAAGATTGAGGAAAGCACGGCAAAACCGCAGTATATTGAGACTATCTGGGGCGTCGGTTACAGATTTAAAGTGTGATACCACAAGACGGGCAATTATCATTTTTGCCCGTCTTTTACTTTCAATGTAAAATAAATACTTGTCCCTGTTCCGGGTGTACTCTTTGCCCATATCTTTCCACCGTGGTCGAGTATTATCTTTTTTACTATGGCGAGACCGAGACCGCTTCCACGCTTGGCAGAATTTCTTGACGCATCTGCCCTGAAAAATCGATCAAATATGTTCGGCAGGTCTTTTTCCGAAATTCCGGGACCGTCATCGGAGATTTCTATGCGTACAAATTCATCCGGTTTTACCGGTGGATTTACATCCGTGCCATCCTTGTTTATCTGGCGGTATAAAGGTTTTTTTTGTTTGTGCGGTTTGTAGGAAAGAGCAATTCTTATATTGCCATGTTCTTTGTCCTTATATTTAAGAGCATTTCCGGTAATATTATTTAAAACCCTGCGAAGCTGCTCAGGGTCAGCAGATACCATGATACCCTGTGGTGCGTTATTTTCATAAGATACATTCATATTGTTTGACTCATAATCAAAAGAAATTGAATCAATATAATTTTCAAGATATTCTGAAATATCAAATGTAACATAATTGTACGGGATAGAATTCTGCTCTATTTTAGAAAACAGCGACAATTCATCTACGAGATATGTCATATCATTTGCTTTTGAATGAATGGTTTTAAGATATTTCTGCTGTTTCTCAGGTGTCTTTGCAATACCGTCAATAAGTCCCTCAGAGTAGCCTTTTATGGCAGTGAGCGGTGTCTTGAGGTCATGTGATATATTGCTCATCATTTCTCTTGTGTCATTTTCGTACTGGATTCGTTCCTCAAGCATTGACTTAAGTCTTATACGCATTTCCTCGAAATCACGGCATAGCACACCTATCTCATCGCAGGAATTTACATGGACGGGATTGTCAAGATTTCCGGCACCTATCTGCATTGTGGCGATACGAAGTATGTTCAAAGGTTTTATGATACTGTGGTATAGCCATATTATAAGGAGAGCCGCAGTCATAAACAGGATAAGTGTAAACGCTATGGCTATGTCTCTGACTGAACTTTCCCACCTTGGTATGAGATTAGAAAGTTTTGTTATAAGAAAAAGCTGTCCCGTAGTTCCATCAGAAAAATAAAAGTCTTTGCCACGGGTAAGTGTCGAACTTTTCTGGTCAATAAGGATATTATCGTTTTTGCCGTAGGAATATTCACCAAAAGACGGCAGCGTGGAAACACAGCCATAAAAATCTTTATTGCCTATGTAATATTCATTTTCACCTTTAAATACAACAATAAAAGAATCCTTTGAGGAAATAGAGCGGGAAGTATCATTTAAAAAATTTTTGTCAAGTAATTTGTCAGGATATTCGTCAGCAAGCGTAACAAGTTTATTATAATCATTAAGGGTAAGTTTATAAAGAAGCTGTACAGGATTTAAGACAAGACCATAATCATAGCTATTTTCACTTTCGGTACTGTAATAAGATGATAATATATCCGTCTGGTTCTGCACTATCAAGTGAAAACAGACAAGACCCGCACAAAGCGGAAAAATTGCGATAATCAAAAACGAAATAATCAATTTACCTCTAATCTTCATAAAAACCTCCATAAATCAAAGCTATCTGCCTGTTTAAGAGCAAATAGCTTTGTGAAAAAAATATTAGTAAGCATTTTTATTTACTTTTCGTCCAAAAAATGTAAGGAAAAGTATTTTAAAGTCAAGTGCAAGTGTCCAGTTTTCAACATAATAAAGGTCACACTCGATGCGGCCGGTTATGGAAGTATCGCCCCTAAAGCCATTTACCTGTGCCCAGCCGGTCATGCCCGGACGAACCTGGTGCTTTATCATATATCTTGGTATTTCTTCCTTGAATTTATTTACAAAGAATGGTCTTTCAGGTCTTGGACCGACAAGACTCATATCACCCTTTAACACATTAAATATCTGAGGAAGCTCGTCAATATTTGTCTTACGCATAAATTTTCCTATAGGGGTGACTCTAGGGTCATCTTTAGTGGTCCATGCTTTCTTTTCTTCGCTTGCTTCCTGAACTTTCATTGAACGGAACTTATACATATCAAACTCCCTGTTGTGAAGTCCGATTCGTTTTTGTTTGAATATAAGCGGACCCGGGGATGTTGTTTTTACGATTATTGCTGTTATAAGCATAGGAATCGCAAAGAGTATAAGTGCGACTGTAGCACCAAAAATATCAACGGCACGCTTTAATACAATATTGTATGAAGAACTGAGTGGTACATGGCGCACATGGATAACGGGTATTCCATCTAAATCCTCAGTGTAAGGTTTTGTAGGAATGATGTTGTTGTAATCAGGAGCAAATTTTGTATGGACACCTGATTTTTCGCAGATTGCTACAAGTCCTTCAAGTTTTGAATATTCATCGATGCTAAGTGTAATGACTATCTCGTCAAATTCATTTGATGAGAGATAATGTTCAAGGGCACCGAGCCTGTCTACAACTTTGATGGTACGGTATTCATCGCCTATTTTTTTGTTATCATCGAGAATACCATGTATTTTGTAACCCCATTCAGGATGCAGTCTTAAACGCCTTATATAATTTTCGGCGGTTCGGCTGTAGCCGACGATAAGGACATGTTTAAGATTTTTTCCGTCTTTTCTCATTTTTCTTAAGATAGAAATAACAACAAGTCGGAAAGCATAGTCGATAACAATATTTATGCAGGCAAAGAAGCCGAGTAAAAGTCTTGCGTAATCCCACTGTTTGAAGAAGTAAAGTGCTGCAAGGCAGTATATGATACCAAAAAAGTTTGACTTGATAAGGCAGAAAAGCTCCGCACGCCTGCCACTTGTTCTTTTTGGGTCATACATCCCGCAGAAACCGTATATGATGAGATAGCAGGGAACTATCATAGTCAGAAGATTCTGATACTGTGACATATCCTTGTAATATCCGAGCGGCGGAGAAATAATATGCCATCTGATAAGCGGGCTGTTAAATTCATCAAGTCTTAAGATATATGCTAAGTTAAACGATAAATAAATTATTATTGCATCAACAATAATGTGTAAAATGTTTAGTAATCGCTGGTTTTCTTTAATCAATTTTTCATCCTCTCAATCTCTTGTAACTTTTTAAAACCTATGGCTTTTAAAAATAAAATGTGCTAAAATGTTAAATGTTTGTATGTGCATTAATTATTATAGATGTTTGGGCAGAAGCTTTTTATTGCTTCTTTGTTATATGAATTTTCCCCTTGCATCATTATATAAGGTATAATTATTTTGCGCAACAATAAAATTTAATATAATATATGAAATGAAAAAATTATATTTTTTTCACAAGTTAAACACAAAAACTTGCTAAAATCTGTTTTACAGATAAGAAAAAGAGGTTACAGGCCTCACTATAGATGTGGACAGTAACAAAAAGTAAAGGGAGGTACCGATGATGGATGAGAACAACAATTTAAATGGAACAGATAGCGGTCAGCCACAGAATGAATATACCGGAGAGTATGGAAATTCTGTAGAAACAGATGGTTCTGCTGATTCTGTTTACAGTTATTCATATAAAAATGGTGCAAACAATGCAGAGTCTACACATTCAGGTGATTATTATGCAGGAAACAATAATGCAGAGAGTACAATGAATGACAGCAGACAGCAGGGTTACCAAAGCAGCAATGACACACAGAACGGATTTGAATCTTCATACAGAAATGAAAATCCGTATCAGAAAGCTAATCCTTATGAAACGAATATGAATAATAATTATAATAATACAAATCCATATGGAAACAATGGGGGAAACGGACAGAGCTATTCTTTTAATGATAATGAGGAGAAAAATAAATCTTCTAAAAAAGATGACAAGAAGTCTTCTTTAGGAAAAAAGCTTTTGATATGTGCTGCGTGTGCTTTGGTATTTGGCATTGTTGCGGCGGTTTGTTTTGAAAGTGTATGTTACTTTTCAAGTAAAGTTCTTGGTATAAACACACCGGCAATAACCACAAGTAAACAGATAGGAACAACGACAACGGGAAGCAGCAAAAAGGTTGCAACAGGAGCTGCAATAGCCGGAGGTACAAATGATGTGTCTTCAATCGTTGAGCAGACAATGCCGGCAGTTGTTGCCATCACTTGCACAAGCGAGGCTACAAACTATTACAGTTTGTTTGGAAATAGTCAGCAGCAGGAACAGCAGAGCAGTGGTACCGGATTTATAATCGGTCAGAGTAACAGCGAGCTTCTTATAGCAACAAACAATCATGTAATTGACGGAGCAAAGACAATATCAGTTCAGTTTATTGATGAGCAGGTATATGAAGCATCGGTTAAAGGTAAGGATTCAAGTAATGATCTTGCAGTAGTAGCCGTAAAACTTAAAAAGATTAAAAAATCAACAATGAATAAAATAAAGATTGCTGATGTAGGTGATTCAGATTCACTTAAGGTCGGTGAGATGGCTGTAGCAATTGGAAATTCACTTGGTTACGGACAGTCAGTTACAGTTGGATACATCAGTGCAAAGAACAGAGAGATAACAGAGACTTCAGAGACAGACGGTTCAACAAATTCAATCAAGGCAATCCAGACAGACGCTGCTATCAATCCGGGTAATAGTGGAGGACCGCTTATCAACCTCAAAGGTGAAGTTATCGGTATAAATTCAGCAAAGATTGCTGATTCGTCAGTAGAGGGTGTAGGTTATGCGATTCCTATCTCACAGGCAACACCTATCATTGATGAACTTAAGGACAAAGAAGAATTGTCGGATTCACAAAAAGGCTATCTTGGTATATCAGGAAGAACAGTCGGAAGTGAAGCAAGCAGCTACAATATTCCGAGCGGTGTATATGTCGCAGAAGTATCAAAGGGCGGTGCCGCAGAAGAAGGCGGCATTAAAGTCGGAGATATTATAACAGCTATCAACAATCAGGATGTCAGAAGTATTGAAAGTCTTAAGGAAAAAGCAAACGGTTACCGCAAGGGAACAGAAGTTGAGCTTACGATACAGAGAAGTGACAATGGAACTTATAAAGAGAAGAAAGTAAAAGTAAAACTTCAGGGTTCAAAGTCTCTTGACGGCTTGTCAAATGGCAGCGGTTCTGACAGTTCAAATAATGACAGTAATAACGGAAGCAATGGTTATAATCAGGGTAACGGAAACAGTGGAAACGGAAGTAACGGTTATGACAATAATGGAAACAGCGGTTCGGACAACGGTTCGGACAGTGGTGACGACAGCGGATTTGGCAATTTCTTCTCTAATCCGTTTGGAAATTAAATAGTAGAATTCAGTTTAAGCATATAGTGTTTGGACTGTGGATAACATCAGCCAGCCGTGATGATTAATGCACGGCTGGCATTTGGCGTTTTTAGGAATAAGAGACAAAAATTAAAGCGGATAAGGGGAATAAAATAATGCAAAATTGGACAGCGGGTGAAAAAATAGATGATGACAAAAAGGATGATGCCCGAAAAAATGTACCGGAAACAACAAATGAAGCCATTGGTTATGAACCGGAAATGGGAACAGGCAGGAAAAAGTTTATAAACGATATAAAAAGACTGGGTGTTATTCTGCTGTTTTTGGTGCTTACATTATGGCAGTTTTCATCACTGGAATTATTTTTTAAACAGACCATCAATAATTTCAATACGGAACTTATAATTAAAAATATGGCATTGTTTGCCACTGCCAATATTGTGCTTGTCGCATTGTTTCACAGAATGAAGCCGGCATTTTTAATATCATTTATTTTGACAATGTTCATAGGGATAGCAAATTATTATGTCATATCATTTAGAGGGTATGGTATAGTTTTTATGGATTTTTATGCCATAAAGACGGCGGCAGCTGTTGCAGGCGGATATAAATATGGGGTTGATATTTATCTTATTGCAGGAGTTTTAAGCTGTATAGCGGGAATTGCAATAAGCCTTATCCTGCCGTCAAAAAAGAGAATGTATTTTAATGTAAAAGATATGTGTGTATCTGTTTCTGCCTTGTTTATAGCTGCGGTGTTTGTTGTATGGCTGAACACTTCAGCAACATTCTTTGATAATGTAAGTTCGCTTTCATGGGATCACAGTATAGGGATAAATGACTATGGTTATCTTCTTTATTTTGTTGCAAATGCAGGAGAGTCAACGGTAGATGCACCTGATGGCTATTCAGTAGAAAAAGTCGATAAGATATTATCAAAATATGAGGATAAGAAAAAAACATCGGATTTGCAAGAAAAACATCCTAATATTATAATGGTAATGAATGAATCATTTTCAGATTTAAGGGTTTTAGGAAAATACACTACAAATAAAGAAATTATGCCTTTTTTTGACAGCCTTAATAAAAATGTGATAAAGGGTTATGCCGAATCATCAGTTTATGGAGGATATACGGCAAACTCTGAGTTTGAGTTCCTGACAGGATGTACAAAAACTTTTCTGCCTGGAAATCCGTATCTGCAATATATTGATGACTACCTGCCATCTGTTATAAGTAACATAAAAAGCCAGAAAGGTTATGGTGAGGCGGTTGCCGTGCATCCTTACAACCCGTCAGGCTATAACAGAAACAGAGTATATCCGTTATTGCATTTCGACAGATTTTTAAGCATAGATGATTTTAAAAATCCTTTGCTTATAAGAGATTATATAAGTGATAAGTCAGACTATGAAAAGATAATAGATTTGTATAAGAATAAGAAAAAGGACAAATCATTGTGTGTATTTAATGTTACAATGCAAAACCATAATCCATACAATTTCGACTATGTAGGTGATGTGAAAGTGACAGATTTTTCAGTTTCATCACAAGTGGAACAATATCTTTCTCTTATGAGAAAGTCGGATGATGCCTTAAAGGAGCTTATCACTTATTTTAAGAAGTCGGATGAGCCTGCTATCATTTTAGTATTTGGAGATCATCAGCCGCATTTGCCGGATTCATTTTATGAAAAACTATTTGGAAAAAATCCGGTGCAGTTTAGCAGGGAGGATAGTATGAAAGAACACTTGATTCCTTTTATGATATGGGCAAATTATGATATAGGAGAAGAAAATATAGAGAGGACATCCATAAATTATCTTTCTTCGCTGCTTCTTGAAAAGGCTGGTCTTAAGATGAGTGATTATAACAGGTATTTGCTGGAACTTTATAAGGAAATTCCGTCGTTGAGTGCAACCGGATTTTATGACAAAAATGGAGTATTGCATGACAATAAGGAAAGTACCGGAAAGTATGCAGAGATGTTGAAGGAATATGAAATGATTCAGTATAATTATCTTTTTGATAAAGATAACAGATTGGATAAACATTACAATGTAATGAAATAAACATTATTTAGGATTGGAGAGGGTAAAATGACGAGAATGTGCATTTATGATGATGATATAGAATTTTCATTATTGTTTGAAAAACTATTGTATAGATATGCAGAGGAAAATGATAAAGAGATTGATGTGGAAATCTTTCAGGGTGGTGAAAATGCGGCTTTACAAATAGCACAGAATGAATATGATATACTTTTTCTGGATATAGACCTCGGAGATGTGAAAGGTTTTGAGATAGGCAAACAGATACGCGATGAATTAAAAAATAATAAAATTCAGATAGTTTATATATCAGGAGATACCAGTTATGCTATGGAGCTGTTTAAGACAAGACCATTTGATTTTGTTGTAAAACCGGTAGATAAAAAAAAGCTTTTTAAGATGTTAGATACATATTTCAGTATATTTTCGGGTAAAAATAAATATCTGCATTACAGATGGCTTAAGCAGGACCATATTATAAAACAGGACAATATTATTTATCTTCAAAGCATTGGCAGGAAAGTTGTGGCAAAGACATTTGATGGTGATGTTGAATTTTATGATAAATTATCTAAAGTTATTGATAAACTTGATGATAATAAATTTTGCCGTGTGCATAAATCTTTTGTTATCAATTCAATTTATGTTGATGTATTTAAGAGTGATAAGGTTATAATGTGCGATTCAGCTTGGATACCGATAAGCAAATCATACAAGAAAAGTTTTAGGGAATGGCTGGTAAAACACAATGCATAAATTTGATGACAGTGTCTCATGCTGTTAAAATTCTGTGAAAAATTGAAAACTGACTTTTTTTACATATAAACAGCCTTTTTTTACATTTTTTTTGTTTTTTTTGATTAATTAGTGTAAATTTTGCTTTATTTTTTTATATGTATATGGTAATATGTAAATGAAATGCAAAGATAAGGCATACTATTTTAAAAGAGAGTGGAAGAAAGGAAGGGCAATTTTACTATGAATAGAAGAACTACGGAAATTTCACAGTGTGAACTTACTGTAATGAAGTGTATCTGGGATCTTAAGGCTGAGACAGGTGAGGTTACATGTGCACAGGTCATGGAAAAGCTAAAAGAAGATTATGGTCTTACATATAAAGACACTACAGTATATACTTTTTTGAAAAACCTTATCAATAAAGGCTTTGTATCATCAGAGAAAAAAGGAATTACATACTATACACCTATTCGTAAGGAAGAAGATTACAGAACAGATCTTTTAAAGCAGTCTAAAAAATTCTGGTTTAATGATTCTGTAGCAGACTTTGTCGAGGCAGTGCTTAAATTAGATACAATTACTGCTGAGGACAAGAAAAAGATTAAAGGACTTATTAAATAAATTGTCATTAGTTAAAAAAGTACCGTACTTACATCTTAATTGATGCAGGTACGGTACTTTTTGTTTTTATTGTATAGGAAAATGCCCGTAAAGTAGTGTGACACCAGGAGCAAAACGCTGGTTTTACTCTTTTTTAGATAAGCATAAATTAAAATGTTTATTTGTTTTCACTTTCATATGCTTCTCTTACGGCAATAGCAAGCTGGTCAGGACAGGAAGTAGGTTTAAAACCACATCTGATACCTTTAAGCTTGTTTTCAATCTGCTCTACGGTAAGTCCGTCTGTAAGTGATGAAATTCCCTGTAAGTTTCCGTTGCATCCTCCGGTAAATCTTACATTTGATACAATGTCTCCGTTTAATTCAAAATCAATCTGTGTTGAGCAGGTTCCTTTTGTTTTGTATGAATATTTCATGATATTCCTCCTTAATTTGTTAATGTGCTCTCGGTATCTTCTCAAAATGAGTCGTTTCGGCTGCATTTCCGATATACTGTTTCCATTTTCATTGCGAAAATGTCATTGTATATCAAAAAAACATATTGAAATTCTTCAATCAGAAGATTTTAAGAGTACATATTATTAATTGCGAAATTGTCTGTATGTTGTGTTAATTTTGCAGATATAACAAATACTGACGCAGGCTAAGTATGCCAAAATGAGTGATAACTCAAATTTGCGAAAATACTTCACCAAGACCACACTGTAGCAGTAAGTCTGCATTGTTGTCAAGTGGAGTTGACGATTTGTTTATAAGTACAAGACGGTTTCCGGTGTAGTATTGTAATAATCCGGCTGCAGGATATACGGCAAGCGATGTACCGCCGACGATAAGCATATCCGCATTTGCTATGGCTTTAATGGAATTGCTTATGGTCGAATCATCAAGTCCCTCTTCATATAATACCACATCAGGTTTAATAATTCCGCCGCAGTCACAGAGAGGTACACCCTGACTGTTTTTTATGTAGTTTACATCGTAAAATTTATGACATTTTTCACAGTAGTTTCTAAGGGTTGAGCCGTGTAACTCATAAACGGTCTTACTTCCGGCTGCCTGGTGAAGTCCGTCGATGTTTTGAGTGACAATTGCCGAAAGTTTTCCGGATTTTTCGAGTTCTGCAAGTTTTAAGTGTGTGATATTCGGTTTTGCATTTTCAATAAGCATTTTGTCCCGGTAAAATTTATAAAATTCTTTAGGATTTCTGATGAAAAATGAGTGACTTAAAATTGTTTCCGGCGGATAGTCATATTTTTGGTGGTACAATCCGTCAACACTTCTGAAATCAGGAATACCGCTTTCGGTAGAAACTCCGGCACCACCGAAAAATACTATATGGCTGCTTTCAGATACCCATTTCTTAAATAATTCCAAATCTTTTTTGTCAGGCTGCATGATGTCCCTCCTTTTAAAAAATCAGGCACCTTTTGGATGCCTGATGGTATTAAATTGAATATAGCACAAATTATTATAATTGGCAATCGTTGTGGTTGGAAAGCGTTATCTTTTTATGGTAGAATAGCTGTTTGCTTATTATATTTATAAATCAGCAAACAGGTTGTCAGTCGCAGTTATGCGGCTTTTCTTGTATTTGGATTTTTTAGATGGTATCATAAAAGAAATTGAACGCAGAATAAATATTTCTATACTGACAGGTTAAAAAGCGGCTGCGTTCATGAGCAGGCAGAGAAAGCGGATTTTGAATGTCCGTTTTACAATAAAAGCACAGAAATGGAGTAGTATATGACATTATTAACATATCAGGTTTTTAAGACAGTGGCAGACCACGGTAGTTTCAGAAAGGCGGCAGACATACTTGGTCTTACGCCGTCGGCAATAAGCCATGCGATTTCATCAATGGAAAATGAACTTGGTTTTTCTGTTTTGAACAGAAGTAAATCAGGTGTTACTCTCACTAATTATGGAGAAAATCTTCTCCCATATGTAAATGCTGTTTTAAACAGTGATGAAAGTTTATGGCAGGCAATAGCAGAGTTTAACGGATTAAAAAAAGGAAAGGTGAAGGTTGGGTGCTTTTCAAGTATTTGCACAAGCTGGCTGCCCGACATTATGAATTCATTTAAAAAAAAATATCCGGATATTATGATAGAAGTCTTTCAGGGGACATATGATGATGTTTCTTATTGGCTGAAAAACGGTGTTGTTGATATTGGATTTTTGTCGGTGTCGAGTGCAGGCGATATTCCGATAGAACCCCTTTACAAAGATAAACTTGTCTGCGTTGTTCCAAAAGGTCTGTTTGACAAAAATACGGATGAAGTAATGCACATAAGCGAACTCAGGAATCATCAGTTTGTTACACAGAGAGAGTCGACGGATGCAGATATTCAGAATTTCTTAAAAGAAAACTCATTGAATGTCCAGTCAAATTATCATGTGGTAGATGATCTTTCAACTATAGCACTTGTCGCAAACGGCTTTGGAATATGCCTTATGCCCGAACTTGTAATGAGAGATATTCCGTACGAGGTTGACTGCTATCAGATAGAGCCTGATGCATATCGAATTGTGGGGATAGCGACGATGAATTCTGATTTTATGGCACCGGCGGTCAGGACAATGTATAATCATATAATTAAGAATTATAAGAACATATGATGCAAGGGTCAAAAGCAAATAGCAATGTATGTTTACATACAAATTGCTATTTGGTGGCTTGACCCGCCAAACACCGACGATAAGATTGGATGTGGTTGCAGGATTGCGAAAATTGCATAGAAATGGAGCAATCCGTGGCATCAGTTTGGGTAAAAATATCAATAGATAGAAAAGAGGAATTTTAGATGAACAGATTACAGAGTGAATTGAGAAGAATTGACCACAGGGGGTATCCGGCATACAAGGATTTGCGTGGAAGTTATGATTTTGGTAAGTATATTTTAAATATTGAGCATATCCAGGGGGATCCGTTTGCGTCCCCATCTTCTTTAAGTGTGAAGATAAAAGGGAAGGCAGCTGGTTTTCCAAAGGAATATTATAACGGGTATGACAGAAAGACGGCTTTTGAGGATTTTATCTTAAGACGGTTCAGTTTTTTTGCTGCAGGAATCAGCTTTAAGGCAAAAGGTTCAGGAAAGAGCGGTATGGTATCAGCAAGCCGGCCGGGGCAGGAGATTATGGAGCGTAGTGCGTGCAAGGTTGATGAGAGTACGGGCGATATAATACTCAGATTTGTTGTGGGATTTCCTGCAAGAGGGCGTTCGATAGATGCGGGAGAGCTTGAAAAGATATTGTTCAGGCTTTTGCCGGGTGTTGTTGAAAAATCAGGGATATTTAAGCTGTTTACGGAAAATGAGAAAGTTAAGTTAAAAGAGCAGATAGAACTTTCAGACGATCAGAAAACATTGAGAAAGGCGGTAGGCGAAAACGGTTTTGCGGCATTTATAGCGGATGGTTCGATTTTGCCAAGAGAAAGCGGAGTGTCAGAAAGACCGATGAAAAATGCTGTTTTGTTTAAGTCACCTGAATCGATGAGAGTTACTTTTGAACTTCCGCATAAGGGAAAAATAACGGGAATGGGAATAAAAAAAGGTGTTACGCTTATTGTCGGAGGAGGTTATCACGGCAAGTCAACGCTTCTTCAGACACTTGAAAAAAGCGTATATCCGCATATAGCGGGTGATGGCAGGGAGTATATAGTGACCGATGCGACCGGTGTGAAACTTCGTGCCGAGGACGGACGAAGCGTTAAGAATGAAGATATTAGTCTTTTTATAAGAAACCTTCCTAATGGAAAAGATACAAAAAACTTCTCGACACTCGATGCGAGCGGTTCAACTTCGCAGGCTGCAAACACTATTGAGGCACTTGAAGCTGGGAGCAGGCTTTTTCTTATAGATGAGGACACGAGTGCGACAAACTTTATGATAAGGGATGAACTTATGGAGCGTGTCATATCAGCGGATAAAGAACCTATTGTTCCGTTTATAAAAAGTGTGGGACAGCTTTACAGGCAAAGAGGTATATCAACGATACTTGTTGCCGGAAGCTGTGGTGCTTTTTTTCATGTGGCTGACACGGTCATACAAATGGACAGATATATGCCAAAGGAGATAACAAAAGCGGCAAAAGAAGCAGCGGCAGACTATCCTCTGAAAATGCACGGGATTTCCAAAGACGGTATGTGTATTGAATGTACGGATAATTCACAAAATATGGACAACATAAATGAAAATCCTGAGATAGAGATAAACGGAGAAAGAAAAGTAAAACTTCCAAAATCTGATGACAGGACAAAGATTAAGGTGATGGGCACTGACGGATTTTTATATAACAAGACGAATGTGGATCTGAGGTATCTGGAACAGATAACTGATGCAGAGCAGATGCTTGCTATATCAAAAGCACTTGAATATCTTATAAAAAAATACGGCGGTAAGGAAATATCACTTAATTTATTGCTTGATGATATTGAAAATCTTATGGAGAAAAAAGGTGTCGAAGCACTTACGGGCAGAGGAAGTGTGCCTGATATGAGTAGACCGAGAAGATTTGAGATTGCAGGATGTATAAACAGGTTTGTGAAATAAGATTTAAGTAACAGTTCAGTCTTGCATTTCTTACATTCATAAACCTGCCAGCGAGCTGTCAGTCGCTGCTATGCAGCTTATGTTTATTTCATTTCAGAAATGAAAGGCTATTCTACCATAAAAAGGTACTTAACAATACAATGAACAAGCTCATTGTATTGTTAAGTACCTTTTTATGGCTGAACTGTTACAGATTTAGAGAAAATTGTCACAAATAATCGAGGATTATAAATAAATGTTTGTGTTTTAAATCTGAATTTATATATGTCAACATGAACAATTATACATGATTTATATATAAAATAATAAAAAAATTGTCACAAATAACGCCTAATTTGTAATATTTAACCATTTAAATGTGAACAAAGTGTGATATAATGAATATAGAGTTGGCAAATTTTGGAAAACAGGAGGTATGAAAAACAAAATACACTTATTATCAGTGATATTTTGCAATAATTTTGAGCTATATTCAGCCAACCGGAAACTAATTGACATCTAAAAACAAAAGGAGGAAAACTGATGAGATTTAACAAAAAAATTTTATCTCTCGTTCTGGCAGGTGCGATGGTAGTGTCGCTTGCACCGTCAAATGTCGGAGTTGTGTCAAAAATGGCTGCGGCATCGGGAAAAATGAGTGCAAAGAGCTATGACTATGACCCGGCTTACCAGACGCAGGAAACACTCAAAGATGAGAGCGGAGAAAAGATAGGAACGCTTACCTATACAAATAAGGCGTATTTTAATTCTATTATTTCAAGATATAACAATATGACATTAGAAAGTGAAGATGGCAACAGCATTTATACGGATACTATTTTATTCTTTGATTTTGATTATAATGCTACAACAGGTACAACAAGCAGTGCCATTGGAAGTGAAGCCAGTTCATCATTAGACATAGAAGATATGTATAAAAAGAAGGCAGCGGCAGAACTTAAAAAAGCCGGTGCCGATGAAAAAGATGTTGATTATTCTGACAAATTGAATAAACAGGTATCTGCTGACTGGAAAGCAGATGTAAAAGTAGGAAAGAAAATCTATGCTAAGTTATTATATTATTATTATGATAAAGATGATAAAAAGCAGAGTGGTGAAGTAAAACTTGCCTTTACATTAAGTGACAGTTATAAGAAATCAGAAGATTATGAGCAGTATGCAATATATAAATATAAGACTGATGATGACGATTCATATGTTGTCACAAATGACAATTATCTATATTCAGGATTAACAACTGTTGACAATGCTTATTCCATTGGTTCATACACATATCAGTGGTATAAGGCTGATGCATCAGGAGAATACACAAAGATAAACAACCAGACATCAAGGTCAGTTTATCTGAAAAATTCAAATGTCATCGATCCTCAGAGCAAGACTGATGATAAGTTAAAATGTATTGCAACAGTAAAATATGATGGCATTGAAATTCAGTCAATTGAGTATGATTACACGGTTTATAAGGTCGGTTCAGATTCTTTATATACAACGGATGATAATTCTAGCTGGGCATATGCAAAGAAAGATGGAAAAGCCGTATTAAACAGTGGATATGAAGCCATAAACGGAGCAACAGCAAAATATACATGGCAGAAGTATGATGAGAAAGAAAAAACATACAAGACAATAGATGGACAGTCAGGCAAAACACTTACAATAGATAAGTGCACAGATGCGGACTATGTAAGTTATAGAGCTAAGATACAGATTTCTGTTGGAGAGTGTTTATATACTTCATTTGAGAAAACTATCCAGCTTGTAGAAAATCCACCATACTCTGTTAATAATAAGACAGGATATGGCAAAAATGCAGAAAAAGATGATGCAGATGGAAAATATTATTCACAGTACAGCTTATCAAATAATGTTGTACCGGGTGATACAGACAATATGACTGTAGATGTAAAAGCAGATACAGGATATTCACTTACATACACATGGTATGAGTACAAAGATGGCAAGTGGAATGAGATAACTGATGCCAAGACTAATGTTTACTCAAAGAAATTTGAGACAGCAGATTTTGACAGTACCACATCTAAGCAGTATAAGTGTAAGGTAACAGCTTCAAATGGTACTCTTACATATGACAAGTCATGTTTTATTTTCTTTGAAAACAGAGATCCTGAAATGTACGAGAATTATTCAAATGTTAAGTATGGAAGTACATCAAGATCTAATGCAAAAGACAATGCACTTAAAACAGCAATAGGTTCATCTGCAACACTTTCAGGACCTAAGGTATCTGTGAACAGTCAGTACCAGCTCAATTATCAGTGGCAGAAATTTACTAAGATTGATAAAGATGAGTACAATAAGAACTATTTGATCAAAGTAGATGAAAACACATGGGAAACTAATACTGACTATGGATATACATCAGTATATGATGAAGATAAAGATGAGTATGTATATACTTATTATAAATGGACCGATATAAAAGATGCAACAGCAGATACATACACTATCGCAAGTGTGACAGATACTGCTGAAAAATCTGATTTTGGTGAGTACAGACTTAAGTATAACGCATACAAGGCAGGAACGACTGATCTTACAAATGCAAAATCAGTCGCATCCGGAGAGTTCTATGTAAATCTTGAGCAGTTTAATGGATTTACGGCAGCACTTCCAAAGAATACTGAGGACAATTATACTCTTGAAGTAGGAGGAACCATCGACCTCGGTGTAATTGCTTCTATTGCAAATACAGAAGCTAACAATCAGAAATATGACATTGCATATCAGTGGCAGAAATATGACAGCAAGACAAAGGCATATATAGATATTAAAGATGCCACAACAGCGGATTACAAGAAAGAAAACATCACAGCAGATGATTTTGGAAAATACAAATGCGTTATCACTGTTATTGACAAGACGACAAAAGCAGTAATAAGTGATGTTAAGCCAGCAGAATTTGAGTTTAATATCAAACAGGCTGTTAAGGCTGAAAATGATACTTTAACAGTAAAATCAGAGTCATCATATGTTGTCAATCACAAGAATGTAGGTGACAATGTAACATTAAGCGTAGCTGCTGAGACAGCAGATGCTGCAAAATATCCTCTTACTTACAAGTGGGAGAAGATTGAAAAAGACTCATACAGTGATTCATATGGCAAATATGTTGATGTTATGGGATCAGACGGAAAAGCAGTTTCAACTGCTGACTATGCTTTAAATATAGCGGATGAAAATGCATTTACAACATATCGTTGTACTGTTTCAAACGGTGCTCACAGTCAGAAAGTTACCTTTAATGTTTCAAAGAATGATAATTTCTATGCTTATGCAGCAGCAACAAAATCAGATAATAAAACATTCATTAAGAAAGCCGGCGAAAGCGTAAAGATGCAGGTCGTAAACGGCTCTGATGATGCAGCAGCTACATTCAGCTATAAGTGGTATGCTTGTAGTTCTAATCACAGGTCTTATAAGAACGAAGACGATGACGATTGGTACACTATCGGTGACGGTTATGTGCAGAAGAGACTTGCAAATACAACATCAGTTTATGAGATTTCATCTCTTACGGATGCAGATTTTGATGTAAATTATTATTATTGTGAAGTTAAGAACGAACTCACAAAAGAGACAAAGACAGTAACATTCTATGTAAAGAAATATGATACAACAGACATAACATTTACTGACCTTGACGGAGCATATGACAGTTCAGGTACATCTTGTATTGATGTTGAACTCGGCTCATCAAAAGAGTTTGGTGCAGTTGTTAAAAATCCTGAGTCAAAGAACTTTATTTACAAGTGGTCATTTGAAAAACTTCATAAAGATGATACAAAATATGAGTATGATTATGAGAGAGCACTTGACTGCGCAACAGAAAAGCTTACTCTTTCAAATATCACGGAAGACAATTTAGGAAGATATACACTTCGCATTTACGAGGGAAGTGCAGCAGATGATGATACACCTGTTATCACTCACTATTTCGAGGTATCAAAGAAAGATGCAGCAGCAAAGAAGTTTACATTAAGTGCTGTCGGCAATGGACAGACAGGTTACTATCGTTCAGTAGGCGGAAATGTTACATTTGCGACAGAACTCAGTACAGAGTCAACAGACACTGTAACATATCAGTGGTATCAGGGCGGATATTATGATGATGACGATGATACATATAATAAGGGAGATGCCATATTAGGCGAGACTGGTTCTTCACTTAACCTTACAAACTTAAGAAAATCTGACTTTGGTAAATATACTTGTGTTGCTAAAGCAGGTAAATTAACAGACTTTATTACATTTAGTGTATCAGAGGCAGATGCTATCACAGTTGACTGGAACAATGATGAATTTGACATTTATGGCGGCGGTGCAAGTTACAACAAGACAGTTAAGGCTAAGATTGGAGATTCAACAAATCTTACAGCGGTTGTGACAAGTGCAACAGGTGATGCTATCTCATATCAGTGGTATGAAGAGATTTTGGAAGATACACACTATAATTTCTACGCTAAAGATAATGTAGAAAAAGGTGCATATAAGATTATGCAGGGTCAGACAACTGACACACTTGCACTTAACCAGATGACTAAAGATGCATTTAAACGCTATAAGCTTGTGATTTCAAATGGCGGATATACAGTAAATGTTTACTTTAAACTTGTGCGTACAGACCTGCCTAAGGTAAGTGTTAAGGCTGACAAGACAAGTCTTGAAAAGGGTGAGACAGCAGTTCTTACTGCAAAGGTTACAAATCTTGGAGACAAGACAGCAACATATCAGTGGTACAAGAATGGCAAGAAGATTGATGGTGCTACGGCAGCAACATATACAACAGAAGCACTCTTTAGTGATTTAAATGAACTTAAAGATGATGAAAAATCTGTTACATACAAATGTGAAGTATCAACAGATATTGACAAGGTTTCAGATGAGATTTCCATCAACTTTGCAGGCTGGGGAACTATAAGCCAGACTAAAGATTTTGTCATGAAAGGTGATACTGTAGACATCGGTGTAAAGATGAAAGAAGCCGGTGACTGGAAGTACACATGGTATAAGAAAGACGCAGTCAGTGATGAGTATGTAAAAGTACCGGAAGCTACATCAGCTACAATTTCTGCAATCGCAACAAGTGATGACAGCAAGAAACTTGATAATAACAGATATAAGGTAGTAGCAGAAAAAGGAAGTGATGAGACATATGTTAGTTATTATGCATATGCTGATGTAGATGTATTTAATATATCTGACATGACTACACTTCCTTCAGGAAAGGTTGCAGCATACAATAAAGATGCTGATGAAGAGACAAACTACAATCAGTACTTTGGTTATGGTATTGATGGTGCATCTAAGCTTAGAATGACATTCAGCAAAGATTCAAATCTTTATGACAGCAATGCAGCATTATATGTATTTGAGCTTGATACACAGAAGATTCATCGTTTTGACGGTTATGACCTTGCAGGACGCACATATGTATTTGACAGTGGTAAGTGTGTATTTGAACTTACAAGTGCAGGTTCAGATAAATATACATCAGCAACTGACGGCTTTACAGTTGAAAAGGCAATCAATCCTGACATTGATTACTCAACACTTTCTGTAAGCAAGAAGAGTGTAAAACTTAATGCAGGCAAGAGTGCAACAATCACATACAGAGCACTTGACAACTTTGGTGATACAACTAAGGTTACAGCTAAGACATCTAACAAGAAAGTTGCTACAGTTTCTGTTGCAGCAGGAAAGGTTACTATCAAGGCTGCAGGCAAAGCTAAGGGAGCAGCAACAGCTAAGATTACTCTTAAAAACGGAACTAAGAAAGCAACTATCAAGGTTACTATCAACAACCCTGTTAAGAAAGTAAAGGCTGCCAAGAAGAAAGCCACTGTTAAGAAGAAAAAGACAGTTAAGCTTACATTCAAGGTAACATCTTACAACAAGGCTAAGAAGACATCTGATAAGATTACTTACAAGACATCTAAGAAGAAAGTTGCTAAGATTACAAAGAAGAAAGTTTCAAGCAAGAAGATTATTGTCTCAGTTAAGGGTCTTAAGAAGGGAACTTCTAAGATTACAGTAACTATAGGCAAGAAGAAAGCTGTTGTAACAGTTAAGGTTAAATAATAACTGTATCTTAAAGCAGTGAATATTTCTTAAATAAACGCACATATTAAGATGTGTAAAGAAAAACACCACCGGATGGCACTTGCCAGCCGGTGGTGTTTTTTGTTATCAGGAGGAGATTTATTGTATGTTCTGATGCGTGTTTATAACACTAACACTATTAGCTTCTATCGCAGCATATCAGAAGTGTGGACAAGTTCATGCCAATTATTGCTCTACACAATAAAAGTTTGGAATGCCTGATAGTATTAAAATATAGTTTCAAGTTTCTCTAAGTCAAGTTCCTTTTCAGGAGTAAACACATCTGAGGTAAGATAGTTTACAAGAGATTTTATAAACTGTTTTACTTCAGTGTTTTCTGCTATTTCTCCAAGTTTTGATGTGCATACCATAAGTTTTCCGTCACCAGCTTTTCCTTCAAAGAGGATACCGAGTTTATGGTTTCGCTCAAAGTTATCTGCCATCTGTACTATAGGTCTGTAATCTTTATCGGTCACATCATCAAGTATTGCACAACGGCTGTGAGATACTATCTTATACCACTGAGGGGTTGAGTATCTGTGTGTGGCAAAATCGTTAAGTGCAGGGTGACTGCTGTCGATGAGTAGCCCCATTGTGCCTACTGCGACAGGTTTTTTCATCCATTCACATATATCCCTGAACATCGGGTAACACCAGAAGTCAGTGCAATAAAATCCCTCAAGGCTTTCTTTTACTTCATTTGGCATAAAGAGAACCTTTTTGCCCTGCTTAAGGAGTGATTTTGTTTCAGTAAATTCATTTGTTATAAATACCTGATTATCACCTTCGCCTATGATTGCGATATTTTCAAGTGATAAAACATCATCATTGACAGGATAACAATAAAGTTCATATTTATTTTTGTATGGTGTGCCGTCAATCGTAAGGATAAGGTCATACACGGCAGTTTTGTCTGTCTCAGGCATTGCAAAGAAAATCCCGCCAAGCTGAACAAGTTCTTTTGCTCCGTCAGGAATTTTCACATCACCGCTTGTTACCACGCTTGTTTCACCGTTTACGGCAAAGCCCGTGGTTTCTGCGGCACTTACATCACGGCGGATAAGTTCATAGTGAAGTTTTTTGCCGGTGAGTTTTTCAGGATTGTAATATCTTATGGCAAGGTCAGCTTTAAAGTTTTCGCCTGATGTGTAGACATATTTTTCAAACTGTGCAAGGAGTATTGCATCTGAACAAAAGCCAGCCCATTCTTCAGGTGTTATATGACCCTTGCTGTCCATAAATGCATCAAGTATTCCAACAAGTGCCGTACCCTGTCCCGGAAAGTCCTGAAGATCGAGTATCTGGTAACCTGCTACAAGACTGCTTCTTGCGGCAGCTTCAAGTTCTTCTTTGTAGCATTGTACTGATAACATACCGCTTGCATAGAAGAAGTCGTCTGCCTGGTCGAGCATACCTTTCTTGTCAAGGTTATCCCTGAATACCTCAAAGTTTCTTGCTTTCAATACACCGGTATATTTAGGTATTTCCTTAAAGTTTGGATATACGGCATACTGACCGATTTCATGTGTCACGACAGGGATGTGTGGTATGAGCGGTCCGTCTGCACTTGCCGCCTTGACTTTTTTTACACCCGTTCCGTACTGGATTTCAATCTCCTCACCTGCATCGGTGCCATTGCCGGAGTTTTCATCATCAGGAACTATTTCCTTATCATAATTGTGTGTTGTTGATGGTTCTTCCCACTGGATATGACCGAGAGGTGCATCACACATACCATAAGAACCTCTTATAAGACGGTTCTTGCTGAAACGGACACCGACAAAGAAATCGTCTTCAGGCAGAAGAACCGGTGTGTGCTGGAAGTTGTTTGAACCCTGTGTGTATAGGTGGCGGTTGTCTACATTGCGGTAGCCCGTGATTATTTCAGCCATACGCTCTTTGCTGCCCCAGAGTTCATTTCCGAGTGACATCATGCAGTATGAAGCGTGGTTTCCAAAAGTATTTAACATACGGAAACCTTCTTCAATAAGATAATTCTGCTCGGTTTCATTGTGGTTTTCATCACCCGGTGCTGTGAGTGTTCCCCAGAATGGAAGCTGTGGTTCCATATAAATACCGAGCAGGTCTGCTGCGATAAAGGCGGCTTCAGGCGGGCAGCAGGTATGGTATCTGTAGTGGTTTATGCCGTAAGACTTTGAAATCTTCATAACGCGTACCCACTCGTCCACATCAGCAGGAACTGCACCTGTAAGTGGAAATACAAGTCCATCATGTTTTCCACGGAGAAATGCCGGCTCACCGTTTATAAGAAATTTAGTCTCGGTTGTTGAAAACTTTCTAAGACCAAAAGTAGTGACTGTATTTTCGTCTGAACCGCATAAAGAAATCTCAAGACGGTAGATAACAGGTGTGTATTCGCTCCATAAAACGGCATCTTCACCGAGGAAGTATTCAAACTCTGCCGTGCTTTCACCTTTTGCAAATATAACCTGAATCTCTGCTGCCGGTGCTTTTATACCTGTGTCTCCATTTATGTCCGTAAGAAAAGCATTGACATTTAAAGTGACTTTCTTATCCTCCGCTGTGTCATTAACTGTTTTTAATATGACGGTCACGGATTTTTTGTCAACATTAGGATAAGTTTTAACATCTGAAATATATATCTTATCAAATATGCGGAGTGAAATTTCACCTATGATACCGTTCCAGTTAGTCTGTGTGTCCGGTGAAGTTAGATGACCGCCTTTTGTAGGGTAATCCACATTGGACACAAGCACGGTTATCCTAAAATCAGTCTTTTTAACAAACCTTGTAATATCGTAATAATGCGGTGTCGTGAGACTGTCAAATTCACCTGCAAAGGTATCGTCTATCCATATTTTTGTAAGTCTTGTTCGCTCCAAAAAAAGAAAGATATTTTTATCTGTGTCGCTCTCATCAATATGTACATCTTTAGAGTACCATGCATATCCCTCAAAAAGATAAGGGTCGGTCAGAAATCCCGTTTCCTTTTTATCACTGAAAGTTCCTTTTTTGGCAATAGAAGTGGTTCCCGGAAGAGTGATAGTGTCATTTTTTGCTTTGTCAAATAATCTTGCTTCAATTCCCTTTTTGTCAGGGTCAAGTTCAAAATTCCAAATTCCTGATAAATCAATTTTCTTAATCATTTAAGTCCTCCGTATCAATTATGATGTATTCGCATTATCTTATTTATTATAAACGCTGATATAAGGGCTTTCAATATAAAAAGCCTACACAAATTACCTTAAAAAACTCAGTATGATGCAAGTGGCAAAAGAAAATATCTCCTTTTGATGGTGTAATATCGGTATTTTTATTGCAAGCCATTTTATAATGAGATATACTTAGATGTATATGAGTAATAATGGAAGAGTAAAGGTAGTTATTGAAAGCTGCATACTTCTGATAGCTTTAGTAATAGTAAGTTGTCTCTATACGGCAGAGCTTTCAAAAAGCAGAAATGTATTAAAAGAAGAAAACAAAAACGGTGTTGTGCATGAAGAAAAAAAGCAAAGTAAAACCGTAAAAAATGCTTTATTTGATAAGGATGATTATAAAGCGGAAGGATTTAAAAATATTACGGTTGTAGTGGATGCCGGTCATGGCGGAAAAGACGAGGGGGCGAGGTCAAATAACCGCAGATACAGAGAGAAAGATTGCAATCTTGCCATGGTAAAAAAGCTGAAGCAGATGTTAGACCAGACAGATATAAATGTTATATATACAAGGCTGGAGGACAGATATATCACTAAAAAAAGGCGTACTGTCATAGCAAATATGAAAAAAGCAGATCTGTTTATAAGCATACATTGCAATGCTTCAGACAATATTCATTCAAGGGCATCAGGCATCGAGACACTTTATGCAAAGCGTAAAGGTGATAACAGGCTTATGACAAACCGCAGATTTGCACATATTTTGTTAGATACCGTAGAGGCTTCTTCTTTAAATAAAGCAAGAAAATGTATAAGAAGAGAGGATCTTTTTGTACTTCGTCATACGGATATGCCGGCTGTTATAGTTGAGACAGGATATATGTCGAACAGAAAGGATATGAGTTACATAAATTCACAAAAGGGACAGTATGAGATTGCAGATGGAATTTATAAAGGTATAATAAAGACTCTTAAAGAAATGAGCAGGAGGAAGAAACGAGGATGACAAAAATTATAGTTGCCACAGGCAATGAAAATAAAATGAAAGAAATAAGACAGATAATAAAAAGAGATGATATTCAATTTGTATCTCTTAAAGACGAGGGACTTTCTGATGTTGAAATCGTTGAGGATGGAGATACATTTGAGGAAAATGCCATTATTAAGGCAAAAACGATAGCCGACATCACAGGCACTATCGTTATAGCCGATGATTCGGGACTTGAAGTTGATTATCTTGATAAGGCACCGGGAGTATATTCGGCAAGATATATGGGTGAAGATACTCCGTACACCGTAAAAAACAATCATATCATAGAGCTTCTTAAGGATGCCAGGGGCGTGGAGAGAAGTGCAAGGTTCGTATGCGTCATCGCCTGCGTTATGCCTGATGGAAATGTAATAACGACCAGAGGTACGATAGAGGGTCAGATAGGATATGAAGAAAAAGGTGAAAACGGATTTGGATATGATCCTATATTTTATCTTCCTGAAAAGGGATGCACAACGGCAGAACTTTCACCTGAGGATAAAAATGAGATAAGCCACAGAGGTCGTGCACTTACGGCTATGTATAAAAAGTTGGAGGGAGTGTTATAGATGGCGATGAAGATACTTATTGTCAGTGACTCTCATGGAAATAACAGAAACCTGATACAGGCTGTCAAAAATATGTCAGGGACAATGGATATGATGATACATCTTGGAGACATGGAGTGCAGTCCTGACAGGATAAGAGAGCTCGTTGACTGTCCGGTCGAGCTGGTAAAAGGAAATTGTGATTATGGCAACGAGCTTCAGGGTGCGAAGCTTATTCAGATAGGTGGGCATAAAGTATTCATAACACATGGAAATCACTATGGCGGCGAGTTTGGAATACCGACGATGAAAGATATTGCAAAGGAAAACGGTGCAGATATAGTGATGTTTGGGCATTCACACAAACCTGTTATTGAAAAGAGTGGAGATGTGACAGTCATAAATCCGGGAAGTATTTCAAGACCGAGACAGGATGGATTCAGACCAACCTATATGGTTATGAACATAGAGGATGATGGCAGAACGGATTTTGTCCTTGTAACTATGTGATGCAGATGTAAGATACAAATAAAATTTTATAACCTGCATATGAGATGCGGCAGCAATATAAAAACATAATACAAAACATTAATCCGTAACAGGAAATAATAGGGAATTTTCTAAAAATGAAACTGACAGAAAAAGAATTTAATTGGATAGTTGAATATATGCATAACCGTTATGGTATAGAGCTTGGACATAAAAGAGTATTGATAGAGGGACGGCTTGAAAATTATCTTTTAAAAAACGGTTATACGAGTTATGGTGAGTTTATCAACCGGATAGCTTCATCGCCGGATGGTGAAGAGGCAGGCGACATGATAAATATACTGACGACAAATCATACATTCTTTATGCGTGAATTCATGCACTTTGAATATCTTAGCAGATATGTACTTCCTTGGATAAGAGAAAAAAAAGCGGGGACAAAGGATGTAAGGATATGGTCGGCGGCAGCGTCAACAGGCGAAGAACCATATACCATAGCGATGATATTAAATGATTATTTCGGCATGGAGCCCGGTTGGGATACCCAGCTTCTTGCAACTGACATTTCAATGGAAGTTTTGCAAAAAGCAAGTGATGGTATTTATCTTACAGAACAGATAGAAAGTATTCCCGACAGATGGAAAAGACAGTATTTCAGAAAAATAAATGATGAGCAGTTTCAGGTAAGCAGAGAACTCAGAAAACAGATTGTCTTTAAGAGATTTAATCTTATGGATGACATAATGTTTAAGGGCAGATTTCAAGTGGTTTTTCTGAGAAATGTCATGATATATTTTGAGGATCAGACAAAGCTTAATCTTTTGAAAAAGATATATGACCATATGGAAGACGGCGGGTATCTTTTTATTGGTACGACGGAGAGTATAGATAAGATAAGATCCGGATTTAAGTATATACAGCCGTCGATATACAGAAAAATATAAGGTTATTTTCAAAAAATACGGGAGTAACTGATACAGGAAATGAGGGATTATATGAGGAGGGTAAAGGTTCTTGTAGTTGATGATTCGATTATGTTTAGGAAAATGTTGTCGGAATTTCTTGACGAAGATCCTGAGATAGAAGTCGTTGCCATGGCGGGAGATCCATATCAGGCAAGAGATATGATAATCAGATTTAATCCTGATGTTATGACACTTGATATAGAGATGCCGAGGATGAACGGTATAGAATTTATGAAAAAACTTATGCCGCAGCATCCGATGAAAGTTATAATGATTAGTTCGATGCAGCAGACACCGACGGATTATGCTATCTACGGGGCAGTTGATTATCTTCAGAAGCCGCATGACATGGACGGTGATGCGATATATAAATGGGTGCACGAAGAACTTATTGCAAAAGTAAAAGCGGCATATCATGATAAGCTTGTCGAGGAGAAGAAAAAGCAGATTGCGGTTTCTCCAAACAATTTTAAAAGAAAATACAACAATAAAATAGTTGCGATAGGGGCATCTACCGGTGGGACGGAGGCAATACTCAGTGTTGTCAAAAATTTTTATCCCAATATTCCGGGAACGGTAATAGTGCAGCATATGCCGCCGGGATTTACAGAGATGTATGCAGCAAGACTTGACAAAGAGTGCCGTGTTAAAGTCAGGGAGGCAAAGGACGGTGATCTTGTAGAGGATGGCAAGATACTTATAGCCCCCGGTGACAAGCATATGACGCTTATGCGTGAGAATGGCAGATATTATGTTAAATGTTTTGAAGCAGAAAAAGTAAGCGGTCATTGTCCGTCAGTGGATGTTTTGTTCAAATCTGTTGCAAAAGCGGCGGCGAGTGATGCTGTTGGTGTTATACTTACCGGTATGGGCTCGGATGGTGCGAGAGGGCTTCTTGCTATGAGGAAAAGAGGAGCACACACTATCGGTGAGGATGAGAAAAGCTGTGTTGTTTATGGAATGCCAAAGGTTGCATATGACATAGGGGCTGTGCAATATCAGGAACCACTTGAGAATATAGCATCAAAAATATATAATATTTTGAATACTATTCCATAGTAACGATGTCAAAACATCATTCCATAGTAATGATGTCCAAGCAAAACACCATTCCATAGTAATGATGTCAAGGCAAAACATCGTTCCATGGTAAAACTTTTTTATAGAAAACAGATAGAAATAAATATAAAAATTCCAGATAACAGGAGGAAGAAATTATGAGAATATTAATAGCAGAGGATGATTTTGCAAGCAGAAAGTTTATGCTTAAATTTTTATCAAAATTTGGTGAATGTGATATTACAGTAGACGGTATGGAGGCTGTAGATGCATATCTTATGGCACTTGATGCTGATACACCATACGATCTTGTGTGCCTTGACATTATGATGCCGGCACTTGACGGTTATCAGGCACTTAAAGCGATAAGAGATATTGAGCAGGAGAGAAAGATTCCGGAAGATCAGAGAGCAAAGATAATTATGACAACAGCACTCAATGAGGGGGCAAATGTAAACAAAGCATTTGATCTTGGCTGTGTAGCATACGCAGGAAAACCTATCGACCAGGTGAAATTTGAGAGCGTGCTTCGTAAACTTGAACTTATTGACTAGAACCGTGCCGGTTTACTTATCATAAATTTTTGTGTTATGCAAAAGGGATTTGGACACGGAAAATAAGATATACCGCCGCTATGAAACGGCCGGATAAATAGTACAGACAGAATAGGAGGGTGTTATGGGAGATGATATGATTACCGAAGGTATGCTCGATATGTTCATCTTTGAAACAGAGCAGGGACTTGAAAATCTCGAAAACATATGTCTTGAAAGTAAGGATGTTGGAGAGTTTGACGAGGACAATGTAAACGAGATATTTCGTATCATGCATACTATAAAGGGATCATCGGCAGTTATGATGTTTCAGAATGTTGCAACACTTGCACATAAACTTGAAGATGTATTTTATTTTATCAGAGAAAGTCATCCTGATGATGTACCACATGACGAGCTTGTTGATGATGTACTTGAAGTATCGGATTTTATAACAGAAGAACTGGAAAAGATAAAAGATGGCGCTGATCCTGACGAAGATCCGACAGCATTGATAGAGAAACTCGATAAGTTTTTAAAGAAAATTCAAAACAAATCAGATAAAGACGCAGAACAGGTTATAGCTGAAAAACAGGAAAAAGCAAAAGAAAGTGAAAAACCACATTTTTATATTGCACCTGTAGCATCGGATGACAGCAAGTTCTACAATATATATATTACATATTATAAAGAGACTGAGATGGCGAACATAAGAGCATATATGGCTGTCAATTCGCTTAAAGGGATTGCGGAGGATATACTTTATACGCCATCTGACATTATCTCAAATCCTGACAGTGCAGATGTTGTTCTTGAATTTGGTTTTAGGATTGCACTTCAGACTACAGAGGGACCACAAACTATAACTGAACTTATAAATTCAAGTGCAGGAATAGAAAACATAGAGATAAAAGAGTGTACCAGTGATGAATTTCTTGATTTCTGTGTGGAGGCTGAGAGTAAACCGGCATCGAGTGCAGGAGATGTTCTCACAGCTCCGGTAGAGAAACCTACGATACTTGTAGAAAGCCAGAAGCCGGGCAGTTCGCGGGAAGAAAAAGAAGGAGCTGACAAACAGACAAAGGAAAACGAAACGGATAAGGCAGAGCAGAAAGCAAAGCCAAAGAAAAAGCCAAAGCGTGCTCCGGTCAAGAAAGGTGAAGCACAGAGTTTTATCAGTGTGAATATTAAAAAGATGGATCTTTTGATGGATCTTATCGGAGAGCTTGTTATCGCAGAAGCAGTAGTTTTGCAAAATCCTGACCTTAAAGTGCCGGGACTTGACCTTACAAACTTCCAAAAGTCAGCAGGCCAGCTTTCAAAAATAACATCAGAACTTCAGGATGCCATAATGGCAATGCGTATGATGCCGCTTAAAAATACATTCCAGAAGATGAACAGAATAGTTTATGATACATCCAAAAAGCTTGGCAAAGATATAGAACTTGAGGTTATCGGTGAGGACACTGAGGTTGATAAAAATATTATCGAACATATTTCAGATCCTCTCATGCATCTTATAAGAAATTCTGTTGACCACGGAATTGAGAGTGACGAGGACAGAAAAGCCATCGGAAAGACGGAAAAGGGAAAGGTTGTGCTCGAAGCCAAAAATGAGGGCGGTCAGGTATGGATATCGGTATCAGACAACGGTAAGGGTCTTAAAAAGGATGAAATCCTTGAAAAGGCAAAGGCAAATGGTCTCTTGGGAAACAGAACAGAAAAAGACCTTACAGAAAAAGAAATATTCAATTTCATAACGGTACCGGGCTTTTCTACAAAGAAGAAAGTTACCGAGTATTCGGGCAGAGGTGTAGGAATGGATGTTGTTGTTAAGAATATCCAGCAGGTTGGCGGTGTTCTTGACATTGAGAGTGTTGAGGGGCAGGGTTCTACTATGACGATGAAGATTCCTCTCACACTTGCGATAATCGATGGAATAATTTTTTCTGTCGGGGAGACGAATTTTGTTACACCGACGAACTCTGTTACAGAATTTATACGCATTGAGAAAGATAAACTTATAGTAGAACCTGACGGTGAAGAATATGTCATGATAAGGGAGGAATGTTATCCGCTTATCAGATTAAACAGATTTTATCATCTTGATAATGCGGTTGAAGAAATTGATGAAGGAATAGTTATCATACTTAATCATGAGGACAGAAAACTTGCTGTATTTGCTGACAGACTGGCAGGTGAACAGGAGATAGTTGTCAAACCTATACCTTCATATGTAAAGAAAGTAAAAGGTATATCGGGATGTACGCAGCTTGGTGATGGAAGCATCAGCCTGATACTTGACACAGGCGGACTTGTGATGAATTGATGGAGGTGCAGAATGGATTTAACCGATGGAAAAATGGATATACCTGATGTTATTGTTGAGGACGAAATTCAAAAAGAACAATATATGACATTTAAGTGTGCGGACGAGATATATGGTATTTCAATCAAATATGTAAATGAGATAATCGGCTTATCGCAGATAACAAAAGTACCTGAAACGCAGGATTATCTTATAGGGCTTATAAATCTTAGAGGAAAGATTATACCTGTTATAGATGTAAGGATAAGGTTTGGAAAAGAACCACTTGAATACAATGACAGAACTTGCGTTATAGTTATAGATGTCAAGTCAACAGTCATAGGTCTTATCGTAGATGCGATTGATGAAGTTGCAGCTTTTGCTGAAAATGAGATAACTCCTCCGCCAAGCGTCAGCGACCTTGTAATGCAGGCGAAAAAATATGTGTTTGGAATAGGCAGGGTAAACGGCGAGGTTAAGCTTTTGCTTGACCCAGACAAGCTTATCAATGACCCGGAGCCTGAAAAGGATGATGAAGCGGAAGATGAAACAGAGGAAGAATAAATAAAAATCAATATAAATGGAGGAAAAAACATATGAAGAATTTGAGTTTGGCTAAAAAGACTTTCATTGGATATGGAGTCGCAGGAATTATTTTGATAGTATTTAGTATTATGGGAATAAATGCACAGAGAACAATAGCTGATAAATATAATACGGTATATGATACATATACACAAAAATGCATTGATATAGGAACTTTTACTAAGGATTATAAAGGACTTGAAAGTCTTTTGTCTGACTATGCATATGCAGCAAATGACGGTATAGATTTGAGTTCACTTTCAAAAGAGATTACGGAATCGTCAGAAACCTGTACAAAAGAGCTTGATGATCTTATAGACTCTATTCCAAAGACGGATGAGAACGGACAGGCTAAAACTTCTCTTGAAAATGTTAAAAAAATATTGAATGACGGAACTGCAGCATTTAAGCAGATAATGACACTTGTATCACAGAAAAAATATACTC
Source organism: Clostridium sp. AF34-13 (assembly GCF_003477845.1). Taxonomy (NCBI): domain Bacteria; kingdom Bacillati; phylum Bacillota; class Clostridia; order Eubacteriales; family Clostridiaceae; genus Clostridium; species Clostridium sp. AF34-13. The sequence goes on along the minus strand of NZ_QUEB01000007.1, from coordinate 76,905 downwards.
AGGCAATGAAGATATACAATGATTCCGTAAAAGCAGTATCAGATGATGTTGACGAGGAAGTTTCAAGCGTATCAAAGTATTTTAGTGATAAGAGTGATGCAGGAAGAAAAAGTGTTGAAAAACGAAATGAGCAGTCAAGTGTTGTTTTGAGTATTATAACATTTATATGTCTTGTATTTTTTATCATTATTGCCACTACATATACAAGATTTCTTACAAAACCTATCAAAGCACTTACCGACCTGGCAGAAAAGATTTCAACAGGTGACCTTTCAGGTGATAAGATTGCTGCGACGACAAACGATGAACTTGGAAAAATGATAAACAGCTTTAATAAAGTTGTTGAAAGAATGAAGAGAGAGGTTGCCGTAGCGAATGATGTTGCAGGAGGAAATCTCTCAATGCAGATAAATCCACAGACAACAGCAGATCAGCTTGGTTTTGCGTTTAAACTTATGGTTGACTCAAATAATAAGACGCTTGGAAATATTAAAGAATCGGCATACCAGGTAGGTGCAGGAGCACAGCAGGTGGCAATAGCAAGCCAGTCACTTGCACAGGGTTCTACACAGCAGGCAAGTGCGATTGAGCAGGTGACAGCATCAATTACAGAAGTAACATCCAGAACTAAGCAGAATGCCGAGGAAGCAAAAGAAGCTGAAAATCTTGTGAATCAGGCAAAGGATGAGGCATCAGCCGGAACAGATGAGATGAACAGAATGATGTCGGCAATGCAGGATATTACAGAGTCATCAGAAAATATATCAAAGATTATCAAGACGATTGATGATATTGCATTCCAGACGAACATACTTGCACTTAATGCAGCGGTAGAGGCAGCGAGAGCAGGTGAGCATGGCAAGGGATTTGCAGTAGTAGCTGAGGAAGTAAGAAACCTTGCAGCAAAGAGTGCGGCAGCAGCGAGTGAGACAGCAGAGATGATAGAAGATTCTATCGAAAAGACTCAGAACGGTTCAGTTATAGCAAGTGAGACAGCTTCAAAACTTGCAGCCATAGCAGGAAATGTTGAGGAGATAGTCAGGATAGTTGCCAATATTGCAGAGTCCTCAACTGAGCAGGCAACAGCACTCAGTCAGATAGACGAGGCTATCGGACAGGTCTCATCTGTCATTCAGAATAATTCTGCTACAAGCGAACAGTGTGCAGCCGCAAGTGAACAGTTGTCAAATCAGGCTCAGAACCTTAAGGTGCTTCTTGGAAATTATAAACTTAAAAATAATCCGGGAATGACAGGTCCTGATTATGGCAGTCAGTCAGGAAATATAGGTACAAACACAGGTATGGCAAAAAAAATAGATTCATTTGGAGTTTCAAATAGTGCAGGATTTAACAACAGTGCACACCGCATACCTGATGCTTCAGAGTTTGCAGGACAGAGCAGCTACAGTGAAAATGAGAATATTATATCATTAGAAGATAATGGTTATAGTAAATATTGATTGACCGTACACTAATCATAAATATATAATATTTGAAATAATTTATTCATTAAGTAAATAAAGAAAATTCCTCAAAACACCCGTAATGCTTATTTTATGGGTGTTTTGTTGCTGATAAAAATGACATAAAAACTTTTTTTGTCAATAAAAAAGATAATATGAGAAAATTTGTTAATTAGAAATACTTGACTATAGGTTAAATACATGATAAAAATTAGTTGTTGCAGGTATAAAGTTATTTTTATACCATAACAAATATAATTTATACATTTTATCAATATACAGGAGGAAATTATCGTGGTAGAGATGAAAGAATGGGATGGCTTTGAAGGAAGACTCTGGAAAGAGGAAATCAATGTCAGACAGTTTATTCAGGACAACTATACACCATATGAAGGTGATGAATCATTCCTTGAGGGACCTACTGAGGCTACAGATAAGCTTTGGGGAGCACTTCAGAAACTTCAGAAAGAAGAGAGAGCAAAAGGCGGAGTGCTTGATATGGATACAAAAATCGTATCTTCGATTACTTCACATGATGCGGGATATATAGATGAGTCGTTAAAGGACTTAGAGAAAGTAGTAGGACTTCAGACAGATAAACCTCTCAAGCGTGCATTTATGCCTTATGGCGGTATCAAGATGGCAGTTCAGGCTTGCGAGACATACGGATATGAAGTAGACCCTGAGATTAAAAAGATTTTCACGGTATATCACAAAACTCATAATACTGCTGTATTTGATGCATATACACCTGAAATGCTTAAGGCGCGTCACAATAAGATAATGACAGGACTTCCTGATACATACGGTCGTGGTCGTATCGTAGGTGATTACAGACGAGTTGCGCTTTATGGTATCGACTTCCTTATTGAAGAGAAGAAGAAAGACAAGCTCAAATGTGGAAGCGGAAGCATGAAAGGCGAAGTTATCCGTCTTAGAGAAGAAATCGCAGAACAGATTCGTGCCCTTGAAAACATGAAGAAAATGGCTGAGATTTACGGATTTGATATTTCTGAGCCGGCAAAGAATGCAAAAGAAGCAATCCAGTGGATTTACTTCGGATACCTTGCAGCGATCAAGACACAGAACGGTGCAGCGATGTCAGTAGGCCGTGTATCAACATTCATTGATATTTATATAGAGAGAGATATGAAGAAAGGCATCCTTACAGAGAAAGAAGCACAGGAGCTTATCGATCATATGACAATGAAGTTCAGAATGGTTAAATTCGCAAGAATCCCATCATACAATGAACTTTTCTCAGGTGATCCGGTATGGGCTACACTTGATGTTGCAGGTACAGGTGTTGACGGACGCTCAATGGTAACAAAGACTGATTACCGTTTCCTTCATACACTTGAGAACATGGGACCTGCTCCTGAGCCAAATCTTACGGTATTTTATTCATCAAAACTTCCTGATAACTTTAAGAGATATGCAGCTAAGATTTCCATCACAACAAGCTCTATCCAGTATGAGAACGATGATGCAATGAAGCCTGTATGGGGTGATGATTACGCTATCTGCTGCTGTGTATCAGCAACACAGACAGGTAAGGAAATGCAGTTCTTCGGTGCAAGAGCAAATCTTGCTAAGTGTCTTCTCTATGCTATCAACGGTGGTGTTGATGAAAAGACAGGCGACCAGGTAGGACCTAAGTACAGACCTATTACATCTGAGTACCTTGACTATGATGAGGTAATGGAAAGATATGATGACATGATGGACTGGCTTGCAGACCTTTATGTAAATACGCTTAACCTCATCCAGTATATGCATGACAAGTATTATTATGAGGCAGCAGAGCTTGCACTTATGGATACAGACTTAAAGAGAACATTTGCAACAGGTATCGCAGGATTTTCTCATGTAATTGACTCGCTTTCAGCTATCAAATATGCAAAGGTTAAGGTTATCCGTGATGAGAACGGACTTGCAAAAGATTATGAGATAGAAGGAGATTTCCCTAGATACGGAAATGATGATGACAGAGCAGACGAGATTGGTGTATGGCTTCTTGGAACATTCATGGATAAGATTAAGAAGCATCACACATACAGACGCTCAGAGCCTACAACATCAATTCTTACAATCACATCAAATGTAGTTTACGGAAAAGCAACAGGTTCAATGCCTGACGGAAGAAAAGCCGGAGAGCCTTTATCACCTGGAGCAAACCCAAGCTACGGTGCAGAAAAGAGCGGACTTTTAGCTTCGCTTAACTCACTCACAAAACTTCCATATGAGTGGGCACTTGATGGAATTTCAAATACACAGACAATCAATCCGGGAGCACTCGGAAACGAGGATGGCGAGCGTGTGACAAACCTTGTTCAGGTAATGGACGGTTACTTCGACCAGGGAGCACATCACCTCAATGTCAATGTATTCGGTAAAGAAAAACTTATCGACGCTATGGAGCATCCTGAGAAAGAGGAGTATGCAAACTTCACAATCCGTGTATCAGGATATGCAGTTAAGTTCATTGACCTTACAAGAGAGCAGCAGCTCGATGTAATCGCAAGAACCTGCCATGACCATATGTAGGAAATCATAAGCTTGGTGTACTATGATTTTTAATGATGTTTAAGAAGAAATGGTATGCAAAAGGCATTTAATACTATCAAGCAGGCAGCAAAGCCTATCACGAATATCCGCTTGATAGATATTGAAAAAATAGCTGCCAAACGCACGCAGGTGTGGGCAGTAAATAAATAACTCCCAATTGCCGCCGGAAAGGCGGTGATGGGGAGTTTTTTGTTGAAATTTATGTCATGGATTGCAATTTTTACAATCATGCAAATAGCAATTTGTATGTAAAAATATATTGTTATCTATATTTGATGCTTTCATAACTTAATGATAAAAATCAATAAGCTATGTATAATTTCATGAGCAAATCTGCTATACTATAAGCGATTTAGGAATATAAAAAAAGAAATGGAGATTATTATGTCAGAAAATAAACAGATATATGCAAGAGTACATTCAATAGAAAGTTTTGGTTCGGCAGACGGGCCGGGAGTGAGATTTCTTGTCTTTTTACAGGGTTGCAATATGCGTTGTAAATATTGCCATAACCCTGATACATGGAAACTTCCGGGGGATGACTATGATAATTTAAAGACGCCGGAGGAACTTTTAAAACAGGCTAAAAGATACAAAAGTTATTGGGGAAAGACCGGCGGCATCACGGTAAGCGGCGGCGAAGCACTTTTACAGATAGATTTTCTTATCGAATTTTTTAAACTTGCAAAGCAGGACAAAATTCATACAACACTCGATACCGCCGGAAATCCGTTTACAAGAGAGCCGGAGTTTTTCGACAAGTTCAATGAACTTTTAAAATACACGGATTTATTTATGCTCGACATAAAACATATAGATGATGAGGAGCATAAAAAACTTACGGGATTTACAAATAAAAATATACTTGATATGGCTGAGTATCTTTCAAAACAGGGAAAAGATATGTGGATAAGACATGTTCTTGTTCCGGGGATAAATGATGATGAGAAATATTTAAAAAGACTTTATGAATTTATCTCAAAATTAAAGACAGTCAAAAAAGTTGAGATACTTCCTTATCATACGCTTGGTGTATTTAAATGGAAGGAACTCGGTTACAAGTATAGCCTTGAGGATGTCGAGCCGCCTACAAAAGAGCAGGTGGAGAGGGCAAAGGAGATACTTCATATTAAATAGAAGATGTATTGTGGGATTGGAAAATGGTTAATTGCAGATGTTTTTCACATGGTGTAAAAGCATATAAAGAAAAGAGGTTAAAATGAATAAAGATAAAAGACCAAAGATAGTTTTTATGGAAGCACAGTCGCTTGGTGATGATATGGATCTGTCTGCTTTTGATAAGCTCGGTGATGTTACTGTATATGATGTAGATACTCCGGCTGAAAATGCAATCCGTATCAAGGAAGCAGATATTGCCATTATGAATAAGATAAAGATGGATGAGTCTATTTTAAAGGATGCAAAAAATCTGAAACTTATCTGTATCACGGCTACAGGAACTGACCCAATTGATGTTCCTTATATAAAGAAGCGTGGAATTGCGGCTTCTAATGTTGTCGGCTATTCTACGGAGGCAGTGGTGCAGCATACCTTTTCGCTGCTTTTTTATCTGTGGGAAAAGTCGAGATTTTATGATGACTATGTAAAGAGAGGTGAGTACGAGAGACAGGTCGGCTTCGGCTGTTTTCCAGAGAAGTTTCATGAGCTTGCAGGTAAGACATGGGGCATTATAGGTCTTGGCAGGATTGGCAGGCGTGTTGCTGATATTGCAAAAGCATTTGGGTGTGAAGTTATATATTATTCAACTTCGGGAAAAAACAGTAACAGCGATTACAGACAGGTTTCGTTTGATGAACTGCTTTTAAAATCTGATATAGTGTCAATTCATGCACCGCTAAATGATGCGACAAGTAAACTTATGAATGAGAGTGCATTTAAGAAGATGAAAGAAGATGCGGTACTTTTAAATCTCGGCAGAGGTGGTATTATAGATGATGAAGCATTGGCAGAGGCTATAGAGAATGACGAGATAGGAGCTGTAGGACTTGATGTTTTAAACGGCGAGCCGATAAAGCACGACAATCCTTTAAACAGAATTCTTGACAGAAGCAATGTTTATATAACACCGCATATCGCATGGGCAGCGGTAGAAGCGAGAAAACGCTGTGTGGAGGAAGTTTATAAGAATATTGAGTCATTCCTTAACGGTGAGGTGAGAAATTCGGTGTATGATATTTAGGAGGGGTTAAATTTACCAGTGTGATTTGTAAAATATCTAAGAAAAGGATATTTTACTGGATATTTATGTCAGGTTTTAGAGAAAACTTTAAATTCTTACAAAAATGCTATATTTTTTTACATTAAATAAAAAATAACAAATGCTATGTTATATTAAATATGGTAGGTAATTACGAAATTCATTATTTGTACTTGGAAATTGCATTTATTTATTTGTACAAAATGCCAGCTAACACTATTTGTTAAATCAGCACAATTTAACATTATTAAGGAAGTCACCACATCTATTGCGTAGAGAGCGTGGGGGACTTGCTTGTATCAGGAGAGGGACAAGCCGCTTCTGATACATATGCTGAGGTAGCAGCTAATAGTGTTATGAGCAAGTAGCAGAGCGGATTGCGAATATCCGCTTGACTAATATATTATGAGAGTTTCGCAAATGCCTAAGAAGAATATGGAATTTAAAGGAGGAAAGTCATTATGAAAAGTTTTATGTCAAATATTAGTAGAGTATTTTTGGTGGTTTTAGCAATTTTTTTGTTTGGGAAAAAAGTTAATGCAAATGGGGTAACAAATTATAATGATATTTTTTTGACAAATTCAACAGAAAATAATTCAGTGTACATATCTGATAAAATTAATAAATTTGCCTTAGAACATTATGCTGAAATATCTGACTATGCGAGAGAATATATTGGGGAAAATGGTGATACAGAAGAAAAGCTTTATATTGGAGAACCATTTTGTGTAATAAATGTTGACGAAATTAATCAACAAAGTGTAGTATATTATCCAATTATGGATACAAATAAGAAATATAAGTTATTAATGGAAGTTGTTTGTATTAACAATGAACTACAATGTGGTGTGAGTACAGAAATGGTAGAATGTTTGAATCAGATAGATTATTATAATAGAGATTATGTGTTTTATTTAGAAGATGATATTCTTATAGCGCAATCCGATTTAGAAAAAGTAGAGTTTTTTGGGGATTCTAAGGAAATATATTACGGCAGTTTAGATTATTTTAAGTTATATAATAAGAGTATCGGAGTTATGTCAAATATTGAACAAAGTTATGTAAATATAACAGATTATGATAATACAGAAATTGTGATGGAAAAATATCAAGCAAAATTTTCAAGTCAAATTAATGATACAAATTTAAAAGAAACAATGCTGAAGTTAAATAATCCTAAAGGGCAGGGAAATCACAATTTATGTTGGGCTGCTTCAGTTGCAACTATAGTTAATTATGTAAATGGTAAAGATATATCTGCTAGAGCAGTAGCTGATATTATAGGTAGAAATTATGAAAAAGGTGGAACTATATATGACAAACAAAATGCTTTAGAGAAGTATAAAATTAAATATGAAATTAGACGAGGAAGGGTTTTAAAATGGGCTGAAATTATAAAGAATATTGATGCAAAGAAACCAGTGTCTATATCAGCTAGGTCGTTGGATTTAGGTCATTCGGTAACAATAATAGGGTATAGAAGACATAAGGCAGATGAATATATAGCTATATGGGATTCGGCATTAAATAATGATTTAGGCGGTACTAAGATAATATATTATAAAGGAGAAAAAACAACTTTTAAGTCATCTGTAAATGGACCAGTATTTACATGGGTTTCATCATTGTCTAAAAAGTAAGGAGTTGAATGATTACATGAAAAAAGGAAAAATTTTTGTATTGTGCATTGTGGTTTGCCTTATCTTAATTTTTGCAGTCTATAGTAACAGAAAGGTAAAGGGAGTAAAACTTTTTGGTTTTGCAAAGCCTGAGAAAATGACGATAGAAATGGAGATTGGTTCTGTAAGAAATAAAGTCATGGCAGATAAGGACAAAGAAAAGTTTATTTCATACCTTAATAATGCCGGCTATAAAAAAGTAAAAAGTGAATTGATTGAGGGAGTCAGTGTACTTTATATAAAAAGTAAAGAAAAAAAATGGCAGATTGGGATTGCCGGGTCAAAAGTATTTTATAATGGAAAATGTTATGAGATGGATAGAGAGGTTATTAACGATTTAAGAGAACTGGCAGGGTTTTAAACGCAGATAGAGAAAAGCTAATATCTGATTTACCTGAAAATGAGTGTTGCCGGATAATGTAAGTGTGAGCAGAAATAAAAAGCCTTACATCTTTAAATTCTTACAAAAACGCTTTGTTTTTTTACATCCTGCATAAAAATGCAATGAAATATGTTATTATTTTCATTGTAAATAGGTGTATTTTTGCCGGGAGTAGTGAGTTATAAGATTACCGTAGTATTGCAGATGTGATAAACGGTAATGATATAAATTGCGGCAGAAAGGAGGAAAAATGCAGGATGTTTGACAGTGATGAAATTTCCGAGAGACTTACAAATCGTCTTATAAGAAAAAAAACGGCTGAGTTGGGCGAGATTGAAGAGTATCAGCGGAGAATCAAAAAGACGATAATATATTTGAAAAATTTTATCATTGTATTTATCATCATAGTTGTGATTATTGTTTTGTGTCTGAAAGTATTATGAGAAGGCAGCAGAGTGGATTTAGGATATCCGCTTGAATGTTTACACTATGTATTGTTGACGGCAAAAATTTCATACATGGTGCAGTATTTGGTATGGGTGATAATAATTTTTGGTTCGTGAAGATAGGAGAAAAGGGTTAAGGTTGATATAAATAAATTACGATGTCTTGTGCAAAAGATGTTTTGTATCATGCATCATAAATTATAAAAGTATAATATATTATATGAAATAAATCAGAATGTTTCCGGTTGCACAAAATATGTGGATATCAGATATAAATCATTTTGACTTAGTTTATATATGATGTTATACTTTTTTTGACATATTTTTGACAAACGGTAATAGAAATGGAGTACAATGTGATAAAGATTGCTATATGTGACGATGAACCACAGTTTTGTTCCGATTTAGAGCGGACACTTATTAAAATATTAGATAAAAAATGTATAGAATATGATATTGATGTTTTTTATTCTGGGGTAGAACTTTGTGAAAAAATAGAAACAGGTGAGCTGCCATATTGCTATGATATGCTGTTTCTTGATATTCAACTTCCCAATATGAACGGTGTCGATATTGGAAGATATATAAGGCAGCAGCTTAAAAATCAAATAGTTCAGATAGTTTATGTTTCTTCGCAGAGAGAGTATGCTATGGAACTTTTTGATTTCAGACCGCTTAATTTTCTTATAAAACCCATAGATGAGAGTGCCATATTAAATGTCGTAGAACAGTTTGAGGAAATAAACGAAAAGGATAATTATTTATTCAGATTTAAAAAAGGCCGTGATTTTTATAAAATTCCGATAAGCAAAATTTTATATTTTGAACGAAAGGGAAGAAAAATTTATGTTCATTTGCAAAATGAAGAATATGATTATTATGATTCTCTCGAACTAATATATGAAAATCTGAAACAGTATGATTTTTTATTGATTCATAAATCATATCTTATTAATTATCGTTTTGTAAAGATAATGTCATATGATCATGTCGTTTTGGTTGATGGTACACAGATACCGATAAGTCAGGCAAAAAGAGAGCAGATAAGAAAAGAATTCATGAAGATAGAGGGAAGATAATGGATAAGATATGGTATATACTAACTTACTTAATTGTAAATGCACTGGATTTGGGTGTTACGGCAAAGTATATGAATTTTTTTCTTGGAAAACTGAAAGTGCAAAAAAACAGAGCAGGGATTACATATATTTTATGTTATATTATAGGCAGTTTACAGTATATTTTATTCCCGATTCCGCTGGTTAACGGGATTACATCGTTTATTATATTATATTTTATTGCGGACTGTTATGAGAAAAAATTAAACAGAATAATGTCAACAGTAGTGCTGGTTTTTATGTTTCCACTTATGTGTGAATTGGTACTTGGACTAATAATAGATGGAGGCAATAGAAATATGACTCAAAATGGATATTTTGGGGAAACATACCAGCTTATTTGTATTAGTATAATGCAGATATTATTATGTTGTGTTGTGACCAGCTTTAAAAATGTTAATTCAAAATTGCAGCTTCCAATAGGATTTAATATATCTATAATCTTAGTGATTTTGCTGATATATTGCATGGAATTAATGATTTATATGAGCAAAGATGTAAGCCAAAATATAAAAATAATATCAGTATTTTTGTCATTGTTTATACTTATGCTTATAATGTATATGTATGATTTGATGTCCGGAAGTTATATAAACAGTATCCATACAAAAATGATGGAGCGTGAAAATATATATTCTGCAAAACAGGCTGAGGTTTTACGGAAGAATAGTGATAGTATTAGAAAAATCAGGCACGATATGAATAATCATCTCTATGTGCTTGAATCATTGATTGATGAAGATGGCGAAAATGTTGAGGCAAAAAAGTATATTGAACAGATGATAGGTAAGATTAACCAGGCGAAAATGTATTGTGATAGTGGGAATGTGCAGCTAGACAGTATTGTAAATTACAAATTGAGTGAAGCAGCAGAGAAAGATATAAACATTGAATTAATTACAAAACTGCCTGAAATAATTGAGGCTGACATGGGAGATATGGTGACTGTACTTGGAAATATACTTGATAATGCCATAGAAGCTGCACAGATTCCTGATAAAGACAGATATATAAAACTTGATATTAAATATAAGTCGGGAGCAATGTTTATAACTTTGAAAAATAGTTATGATGGCAGAATAAATGCTAAGAATGGTGTTTTAAAGACAATAAAAAGCAATAAGATAGAGCATGGAATCGGATTAAACAGCGTACAGGAGGTTGTACAAAAATATAATGGGGAAGTCGAGATGGAGTATGATGATAGGGAGTTTTGCATAATGATTGTTCTTTATATGAATAATTATTGTTAAAAAGGCATATATAAAATTTTTATTATGTGTGATATACTTTCTTTGATATTGTCAGTGAGCTGTACTTTGCCGGCCGCCGCAGGCAGGTTAAAGAGACAGACTTAAAAGGGAATGCAGTGAGATGCTGCAGCAGCCCCCGCTACTGTAAGAAGGATGATTTTTTGTGCATGGTATAAAGACTTTATCAATATACAAGTAGTGCTATGAGCAGGTAGCATGATATGTTATGAAGAGTTTTATGCTTTGTTTAAAGCCACTGTGAAAAGACTATAGCCAGACAAATTCATGGGAAGGTAAAAAATCAGTTGAGTTCGAGCCAGGAGACCTGCTGACAAGGAGATTTTAGCTACCTTGCTTATCAGGTCTACTTCGGTGGGAAGTATCAGAGCGGATAGTGTTTTTTTGTTATGCAAAGACAAAAAGAAATCTCCGATTGGGGATTTTTTATTTTGTCTTTTTTAATGTTATAGGAAGTTTTGCAAATATTTATCATATGTGTGTTTGTCAGGAAAAAACAGTACATGAATATGGATTAGTAAGCAAACAAGAATGGAGATTTATATGAAGAATTATAGAAAATTTCTCATTCCTATAGTTTTAGTGGTTTTGTTAGTGCTTGGTGTTTCAAGGCTTGATATACAGTCGGTTAAAAATCATGATATGGCAGATGACAATATTGTTGCCGAAGAAAGCGATAAATCATCTGACAATGATACCTCGTCTGAGATTAAAGAGGATGAGAACAGCTTGCAGCAGGATGATAAAAATGATATAGGGCGAAGTGAGGATAAGACAGATAGTGGAGATATTGCAAGTGATGAAAAAGAAGAGGGGAAGAATTTAAAAAAGAAAAATACTTCTAAAAAAGATGCCCTAAAAAATGGAAGTTCAGGCGAGAGTAAGAAATCTAAAAAAGAAAGCGGTTTAAAAAATAAAAGTAATACCAGGAATGACAAAAGTATTTCCGCAAATAAAAATACGGAAAAAAAGAGTAATGTATCAGAAAAAAATACAAATAAAAAGAACACAACAAGGAAAAATAAGACAAATAAGGATGCTGCAAAGAAAAACACATCTGATAAGAATACAAAAAAAGATAATACTTCTGTATCAGATAAAAATTTAACCGATGAAAAAGATGATAAAAATTATATCAAATGTGATGTGACGATTGATTGTACTATTCTTCTTTCAAATATGGATAAACTAAATAAAAATGCGAGAAAATATGTGCCCGACAGCGGAAAGCTGCTTGATAAAACAAGTATTAAAATAAAAAAAGGTTCTTCGGCATATGATGTGCTGACAGCGGTATGCAAGCTAAAAAAGATTGCATATGATGCTGAATACTCACCAATTTACAAAACTTCATATGTAAAGGGGATTGGTTATCTCTATGAAAAGATGGCAGGTGATATGAGCGGCTGGCTTTATCTTGTTGATGGAGTTACGCCAAATGTAGGGTCATCGGCTTATAAACTGAAAGGTGGAGAGCATATAGAATGGACTTACACCTGCAGCGGCAGGGCGGGAAGTTGATAATATATAGATTTTTTACATTCAAGATTTGTATATGTGCACACTTGACACAAATTTTATAAAAAACATATGCAGAAATGAGGATTAGTATAGTGAAAAAAGGATTGTTAAGAGAATTGCACCCGGCAGTAAGTATGTTTTATTTTATCATGCTGCTTATAATGACAATGTTTACACTAAATCCCGTGATAATAACAGTGTCATTTGTGATGGCACTGTTTGGAGTATTAAGGCATAAAGGAACAGGAGCACTAAAAATGACAGCAATGTTATTTGTTCCGATAATGTTATTTTCAGTGATAATACTTCCAATTTTTAACCACAACGGAGTAACGCCTCTGTTTTATGTAAACGATATGGCAGTAACATTAGAAAATATCATATATGGATTGTTTATGACAATAATGCTCATGGCGGTGTCACTGTGGTTTGTAACGGCAGGATGCATGACAGACTCAGAAAAAATACTATATATAACAGGAAAAATATCACCTAAAATTTCACTTGTAATCTCAATGGTGCTGCGTTTCATACCGATGATGATAAAAAGATGGCGGGAGATACATGAAGCACAGATAGGAATGTTATGTACACAAAATACGGGGATGATACCCAAAGCAAAGCAATTCACAAAAGAATTGTCAATTCTCATATCGTGGAGTCTTGAAAACTCCATAGACACATCTGTATCAATGGAATCAAGAGGATACGGAACAGGCAGAAGAAGCAGTTACCACAGATTTAGGATAAAAAAGAGGGACATAATATTCATGATTGCATTTATAGTCATATCTGTATTGATAATATACACATTGTGCACGGGAAGATTTGAAACATATTACTTCCCGGAAATTGAAATAAAAAAAGCAGATGCGGTGGCAGTATCAGCGGTCATATTCCAGTGTATATATATGTGTGCAGCACTTATATGATATAAGATGAATGTAAATTTTAAAGTAAAAAATATATGCTTGAGAAACTATTGCAACATATATGAAGTATTTTAAACACAAAAGTGTAAAAGGAAAACTGTATATCAAAAATCAATCTCAAAATTCTTCATTCAGAAGAATCCGAGAGTTTATAAATAGGCGTTTGCGAAACTCTCAGTAAACTATACTTTGTATATGCTGCACAAAATTTAACAATATGTAATGAGTTTCGCAATTGCCTAGAGTTTATAAACTAGGAAAGGAGGTCACAATGCTTAAATTTGATAATGTCTCATTCAGATACCCCAATCAGTCCCAAAATGCAATAACAGATATCTCTTTCGAGATAAAAAAAGGCGAGTTTGTTTTGCTCTGTGGGGACTCAGGCTGTGGCAAGACTACGCTGTTAAGGCACGCAAAGAAAAATCAGATACCGACAGGGCATGGCAGCGGAAAAATGTATTTTGACGGGAAAGACATAGAGTTTATGGACGACCGGGAGAGTGCCGCATTGATAGGATATGTCGGGCAAAGCCCTGACGGACAGATAGTGACGGACAAGGTCTGGCATGAGCTTGCCTTTGGACTTGAGAGTCTTTCATTTGACAGGGAAACAATGTACAGACGGATTGCTGAAATGTCAGAGTATCTTGGGATAAGCGGCTGGTATGAAAAAAAGACTGAAGAATTGTCGGGAGGCCAGAAACAGATATTAAATCTTGCGTCCGTTATGGTAATGCATCCCAAAATACTGATACTCGATGAACCTACATCGCAGCTTGATCCCGTTGCAAGTGAGAGATTTTTGCAGAACATATTCAGATTGAACAGGGATTTTGGTGTGACGATACTCATATGTGAGCAGAGAGTACATGAAGTTATTCACATGGCAGACCGTGTTATGCTAATGAAAGACACAAGAGTTATCGGATTTGATGATGTGAGAACGATAGTGCATCAAATGAAAGAAAAATCCAGCAAGGTCTATGAAGCACTTCCGGGTTATATGAAACTTTGGAGTGAGTATGGTAAAATGGGAAAACTGCCATTGACGATAAGAGATGCAAAATTGTGGATAGAGGACATAAAAAACGACATATCTGTTAAAATAAATGCTCACAATAAAATGTCTGAAAAAGAAATGACAGACGATAGGGAATGTATGAATAATACTGCGGTGGTAAAAAATAAATCTGAACAGGATGGTATCAGACCGCATAAAAAGTCTGAAAATGACAGAAAAATAAAAGATATATTAATATCAGCAGAAAATTTAAGTTTTTCATACGGAAAAAATGAGGTTTTAAAGGATTTTTCGATAGACATAACAGGTGGAAAAATTTATGCGGTTATGGGCGGAAACGGCTCTGGAAAGACAACAGCATTAAAAATACTTGCAGGCATTTACAAAAAGAAAGGCGGCAGGATTAAAAAGCTAAAAGATTTAAGAAGTGTATATCTGCCGCAAAATCCGCAGACCGTATTTACTGAGATAACTGTTTATGATGAACTGCTTGAGGTATTTAAAAGCCACAGGGATTTATATGAGGGAGCACAGTTTGTTGACAATAATATAAAAGAAATGCTTGAAAAAATGGAGTTGTCAGAAAAAAAAGACTCGCATCCGTTTGATTTAAGTGTTGGACAGCAGCAGAGACTTGCAATAGGAAAAGTATTGCTGCTAAAACCTGATGTTTTGATGCTTGATGAGCCGACAAAGGGAATTGACGGGGAGTTTAAGAAAAAGCTTGCCGTGATGTTTGATGAAATGAAAAGAGCAGGGATTGCCGTTGTGATTGTGTCGCATGATATTGATTTCTGCGCGGAAAATGCAGATGAATGTGGGCTTTTATTTGATGGGGAACTTACAAAAATGCAGACGGCGGAAGAATTTTTCAGGCAGAATTATTTTTATACGACAGACATATGCAGGATATTTTCAGATATTTATGATGAGCAGGCAGATTTGTATGGATTTGTGACGGATGACAGAAAGTCAGATATAAACCGAAATAAGATTTACAAAAAAACAGATGTGCGGCAGATGGAGAGTAAACGGATATGTTTACCGGTAAATTACAGACAGGCGGTGGAATTATTTGAGAAATAAATATGTAAGTCGCAGAAATTATGATGAGGAAAAGATAAAAAAGAACATATTAAAAAGAAAAATATCCGTATGGCTTGTAATAATAACCCTGATACCGACTTTGCTTTATATATCCAGTTATGTATTAAGACAGAAACATTATCTGTTTATAAGTATGTTTATGCTTGTAGCAGTTATGCTGCCGTTCTTTGTAAGTTTTGAATACAAGGCAATAAGGGCAAGGGAGATAGTTCTTTTTGCGATGATGGTATCTTTCTGTGTGTCATTTAATCTCTTATGTGCACATACAATTCCACTGCATGGTGGAAGTGCGGTGGTAGTTTTATCGGGTATAGCGTTAGGACCTGAAGCCGGATTTCTGACGGGTGCACTTGGAAGATTTATATGCAATTTTTTTGACGGCCAGGGGCCGTGGACACCGTGGCAGATGGTATCATGGGGTCTTATAGGTTTTATAAGCGGAGTTGTATTTGTGAGATATGACTTAAGAGGAAAGAAAGATTTAAAAAACAACAGCTCGTTTATAACATTAATTGCGAGTGTAATATTGTTTGAAGTGACGGGGTATCTCTTTGTAGTGTTTACCGGCAGGGATATGGCAGACACAAAAGGCATAATGCTTTATATATTTGGTCTTGCAGGACTTATAACAGGCGGTCTTTTGCTGCGGAAAAGACTAAAAACAGACAGTATAGTTATGGCAGTATTTACATTTTTAGTGATATTTATAATATATGGAGGCATAATGAATTTTGCGGCACTTATAATGCAAAGTTCATATACAAAAGGTACAGGGATAAACCTTGCCGCATTGAAGGCACTTTATATAACGGGAGTGCCATATGATATAATGCACGCGGCAACAGCGGCATTATGTGTATTTTTAATAGGAGAACCATTCCTTAAAAAAATAGAAAGGGTTCAGATAAAATACGGGATATACCGTATGTAAAAAACATATTTATGGAGGTAAAAAGATGAGGAACAAAAAAGCGATAAGCATTGCATTATCAGCAGTAATGGCATTTACAACGGCGTTTGGAATGACAAGCGTAAAAGCAAATGCAGACGAAAAGGAAAAGATTGTTGTCTATGTGGCAGCAGAAGGAAAGAATGCATCAGGCTCGGCAGTAGCAGTAAGCAAAACAGCCATTCAGCTTGATGAGGGTGCGGTAGCAGAAGATGCTATTAAAACAGCACTTGACAAATCAGCATACAAGGATAACTATAAGATTTCATCTTCATCATGGGGTGACAGCCTTGATTCAATAGCAGACCTTGATATGTATAATGTCGGAAACGATTGGTATTATTGGGGCTTTTTTGTAAACGGACAGTATGCAAATCTTGGAATCAGCAGCCAGAAAGTAAACAATAATGACAAGATAAGTCTTATCTACAGCTATAACAACTACAATACAAGTGCATCATGCTTCAATGATGATGCTTCAAAAAATCCTGCTGGATATTCGGTATATTCAGAAAAAGCGAAAAAAGCCCAGGATGTACTTGCACAGAAGATTTATGATACTACATTTAAGAGTGGAAAATATGTACCGGGTGTAGAAGATTCATCAGGACTTTATACAGTATTCTCACTTGCAAGAGCAGGTTTTAAGGCAGACAAATTTTACGATGCAGTTTATGCAAAAGTTAAAACACAGCTTGGAGCAATAAAGAAAACGACAGGTAAATTCTATGATGATACAAACAAAAAATATGTATCACAGGGAAGCATATTAAAAGACGGTGCAGCAAGCCAGACATATGCTAAGATTGCACTTTGCGTAACGGCACTTGGAAAAGACGCATCAGATGTAAGCGGATTTAATCTTATAGAAAAACTTGCTGATAAGAGCATTTACGAAGCATCAAGCATCTACAGCAGAGAGACAATGATACTTATGGCAATTGACTCAAAGAACTATGAGTTAAAGACAGGAGACAACTATCTTACAAGAGCAGAACTTGTAAACAAGACCGTATCTGATGTTGACAGCCAGATTAAAACATCACTTGAGTGGAACAGCCTTGACAGTGCGGTAATGCAGATTCAGCCACTCTATGCATATGAGACAAAAGACGAGGCAGGTGTAGATAAAGAGGCAGTAAAGAAAGCCTGCGATAAGGTACTTAGTCTTATTTATAATATGCAGGGAGCAGACGGAAAATACGGAGATTCATACTCAGCAAGCAATGCTTGGACAACTGCTCAGATAATGATAACAGCAGGATTATTTAACATTGATGTGGCAGCAGAAGAAAACGGAACAGACCTCATCAAAAACGGTGTTACACTTTACGATGATGCACTCGGATTTGTAGATACAGACAAAAATACTGTAGATGAGGGTCTTATGTCATTCCAGCCGGAACAGCTTCTCAGAGGACTTAACGCAGCAGTAAGAGCATCAGAAAAAAGTGAACGTATGCTTCCGGTAGAAAAAGTGGCATACACAGCATCAGATGACGCAAAATATACACTTCCAAAAGAAAATAAAACAACAGCAGCAAAACTTGCCAAAGCAAAAATAACAAAACTTACAGCAGGCAAAAAACAGCTCACTGTAAAAATTGCAAAAGTAAAAAATGCAAAATCATACAAAGTACAGGTATCAACAGATAAGAAATTCAAGAAAAAAGTAACAACAAAAACAACAAAGAGCACAAGCCTTACAATCAAGAAACTTAAATCAAATAAGAAATATTATGTAAGAGTGCAGGCTGTATCAGGCAAGACAACAGGAACATACAGTGTAGTAAAAAATGTGAAAGTAAAATAATCACAAATCATAATCAGTAAGATAACAAAAAGGCGGGATTGAATTTAAATCCTGCTTTTTTCACATTGTAACGACATCCAAAACACAGCAGGAAAGGGATTATTATCGTGGCTGAATGGAGCGGGAGCGTCCATGAGGTCTGATAATAATCCCTTTCCTGCGTCCGTTGGTTAATCCTCAAAAACCTCATTGAGTGCCTCAGTTCCCGCAAGCACAAATCTTCCGTTTTTGATTATAGTGATTTTTTCATCATTTTCAGTATGCACCACAATATCCCCCAGTTCAGAATAAGGAATTGTTATATCAGTGTGGCAGTTAAAGTAAGCTTTTTCAGGTTCGCTGTTTCTAAGTTTAGAAAAATCATTTTCCTTAGCGACCATTTGCTTACCGTCAGGATTGTAAGTCACAAGGTCTTCTTCATGTGAAAAACAGGTGTCACCGACTGCAAAGTGAGGACCGGTCTTTTCTGCGATAAGGATAGGGAGCAGACCTGAGATATTATATTTTAATCCCATCATATATGCAGTTGTGTTTGTACCGATTGCAAATTCGCCGATAGGAAGTGTATCATGTCTGTAGAGAACATTCTCATGTATATATTTTTTGTTTTCTTCCTCATTTTCAAAGTTTTTGCAGGTATAATCAGTAACACAGCCGTCTTTAAATTTAAGTTCAAGGTCCTTATATTTCAGATTGTCAAGGTAAACCTCAGTTACATGAAGAACACCCTCAGTACCCTTTAATTCCGGGGAAGTAAAGACTTCACCGAGAGGGATATTTACATCATCAAGACAGTTCTCAAAAACAGTCTGTTTTTCTGGGACGGTTTTCTTTACGAGATTTATCTTCATGTCAGTGTGGTTATTGCCACGGCCGGTAACGGTAACATAATCCCCTTTATCAAGTGCATTGATTATATTTGTTTGTATTTTTTCGTATTTATCTGAGTCGAGAGTATTTACTTTTACAGTTTCTTCAAAGATTTTTTCAAACTTTCTGCCGATGTCAGGAACAGGGAAAGCAATGATAGTAAAGCTTATCTTATCCTGTGGTATATAATTGTTTGTGAGCATACCTTTTTCAGAACGGAAAGCGATAAGCTGCTTTTGGTGTTTATCACTGTATTTTGGCAGGCAGTCTTTTTCAACAGGTGCAAAAGGTTTCTCACCAAAACTTTCGATAAGTGCAGGACCGGCAAATTCTGCGGCTGCATCTTTCATTGACTCATAGGCAAGTTTATATTCAGAGAGCTGTCTGTCGGCATAACCTTTATCAAATATAAGTGCGAGGTCGTTGCGGTGGTCGTACTCAAACTGTTTGTTTGCCGATGCACCGTGAAAACCGACTTTGTACATTGAGGTGCGTGAACCTATCGCAAATGAAGCCCTGTAGATAACCGGTTCAAGACCATTTTCCCTAAACTGTAAAACAGCAGACTTTATGATACGCTCAAAGCCGAGCGGGTATCTGATATTGACTGTTTTCTTGCCTGACATATCCATGTTGTAGACTTTGTAGCCTTTGATGATACCCTGTGTAAAAGTATGAGCTATAGAGTCGATTTTTTCCTGAGGCAGGCTGTTTAAATATTTTGCGGTCTTTACCTCATTGTCAGTGACATATTCACCTGAAAAATAGAGGTATCTCAGGTCCTCAAGATTTTCATTCATTATTATATCTTTGATAAAAGACATTTCAGGGTTGAGCATATCGTTAAGACCTGCCTTGATGGTAACATCACTGTAATCAAAGAAATAATAATAAAGTGCAGACCTTATTTGTTCCGGTTTGCAGTCAGAGTCCTCAAAAAGATTGTATATCTCAATAAAAAGCTCAAATATAGTTGTAAGATTAAAAAGCCGTTCTTCGATAGCATTAGGAATATTGCTGTGAAGCTCTGCATAGAGAGCACTGAGATACAGACCGGTCTCGGCACCAAAGCGTTTAACCGCATATGCGGGGTTGGTGTAACTTGTCTCATACTTTGCAGGGTCAATATCTTCATAGAGCCCCTGATTGAGATGAAATAATTCAGACTCAGTAAGTGTTTTTAATATATTGTTTTTTGAAAGGTTGTATATTTCGCTTAATTGTAATGCAAAATAAGATGTTTTTATAAAATAACTGTTTAGATGTTTATCGGCAAGAGTGACACTTTGGTCCCAAAGTTCAGTGTGTATCATGCGGATTCGTTCAACAGCAAGGCTGAAACGCTCATAATAATTCTTGTTTTCTTCTAAAATAATTTTATTTTCTGTCATACTATATCCCTCATTTCCTGCACAGTTTTTTGTGCATAGCAAGTTTGTGCAAAGCATAAATCATGTGTGAAAAAAACTGTATATATAGTTTTTTTGCACTTTATTCCAGTATATTCTATAAAAAATAACTGTTAGAGATATGATAGCCCATTTTGTAAAGATATACAAGTTTTCATTTACGAGAATGAGATTTTACCGTGTGTGTTTAACTGTTTTTATGATTTCGCTTATCCTGATTTCGGTCGTGTGCAGGACAGATACTTTTTTATATGCATTGTCAGTGACTTTGTTTCTCAATTCATCGTGTTTCAGGTAAAACGAAGTTTTGTCGATAAGTTCGTCGCTGTCCTCGTATATCACTATATCTTCGTCCGGTTTGAAGAAATTTAAAAGTTCGGGTCTGAAGTCGGTCATTAAAAGTCCGTGACAGCCGATTATATCCCATACACGCAATGACAGTCCTGAGGAGATATTAGGGATTGTCATATTTATATTTATTTTGCTTTTGTTAAATATAAATGGCATTTCAGTCAGGTAATCTACTCTCGGATGTGCGGTTATAAGCGGGAGCGTGGAAGTGTCGCTGTCGGTGAAAAGGTGCACTTTATGTATAAAATTTTTGGAAAGTTTGTTAAGGTTGTTTGTTCTGGTGACAGATGCCGCCTTAAAGCCAAGAACCGTTGTTGAAAACAGTTTTTTTGTTGTCACGAATGAGTCATCACTTTTTTTGTAATCTGTGATTTCTTCTATCATGGAACAAATTTCAGGTGTCAGGAGATTTTCTAAGATATTTCCACCTGAAACCTGAGTCTGTGCAAAAATAGCTCCGTCAAGATAGCCCGTAAGATAATCGGGGAGGTCTGACTGAATTTTATCATACGAATTTTTTTCATACAGACTGCCTACAAAAGATATGTCATATCCAGTTAAAGGTTGTGCCGGTTTAGAAAAATTCTGCACAGGGTAAGTGGCAGAGTCAGTCTCTGTATATTCATGCAGAGTATCAGTGGATTTTGGTAATGGTGGTTCGGTAAATGGATTATTTTTAGTCAGTAGTTGGTCATATCTCTTTACATTTGCCGCAAGTGGAAGATAATATATATTTTTAACACCCATATTTTGAAACTCAATGAAATTGCTATAATCAAATTCAAAAATGATATTTGTATCAAAAAATACATTTCGGTGATACATTGCAAGTAAAGGTGCATCACAGTTCCAACTTACATAGAGGGTGTCAGTATCATGACATGCTCCTGATATAAGCGGGAAAAAATTAATGGAAAAGCAGAAATCATATTTTCCATTTTTAAGTATGGTATAAAGTTTTTCACAGAATGACGGGTCGTTTTCATAGTTTGAGATTTTTTCATTAAAAATATCACAAACGCAGCCGGCATCTTTAAATGCACTTTCAATATCATTCTGATTGTATGAGTTCCAGCGGTATATAAGTATTTTCATGGTGTGCCTCTTAAAAGTTTATTTGTATGAAACTATTTTTATGTTGTCTGATTCAATAATATGATGTTTGGGTCAAAAGGTATTTTACTCTAACTAATGTCACGGATTGCTTCATTGCTATATGCTTTTGTTCCTTGCATCATATAATGATAGTTTCATACACATTTAATATATAGTAGCAAAAGGTGAAATTAAATGCTATATATCAGAAGAAAAAATGTACGGCTGATTTGTTTTGTGTTATCATACTTATATGTATGTTTTTGATGCACAATGGAGTTTTATTGACTGTTGTTAGTTTATTAGTGTATTGCAAGGGGAATATGATGTTGCAGTCACCTGTTATATGAACGGTAACAAAAGAATTGGAGGAATACTAAATTATGAAGAAAAAGAGCAAGATGACGGTTGGAGCACAGCTTATCATGACACTTGGACTTATGATGTTAAGTATGTTTATTGTCGGAGCGTGTGGCTATCTTATGAGAAACAATTCAGTTGAGACGGAGACAGAACTCTATGAGAATTATGGAAAGACGCAGGGTGAAGCGGCAATGGGATTTGCACAGTTTCAGGAAGTCAAAGTCCAGCTTAGAAATGTAATGTATATGTATGTTGGTGATAATGAAAATATAGAAGCATCAAAAAGTAATATCAGTGAAGCCAAAAATACCGTAAATGACTATATGGATGAGGTAAAAGGCGACCTTAAGGATTCTGCTACAAAGACTTTGTATGAAAAAGTAAAAACTAATATAGATGATTATTTTTCAGATGTAGATAAGTGCCTTGAATATTTTGATGCCGGAAAAATACAGGATGCAAGGAATTACTTGAAAGACAATGGAGTCAAGAGTGCAGATAAGGCGGAGGAAAATATTAAAAAGCTTATAAATGAAATAGATAAATATGCACAGAAAAAGCAGGATTATGTCATAGCACAGAATAAAAAAGGTGATTATTTTGTTGCATTTATAATGATTATTGCACTTGCTAATGCGTTTGTTGCATTTTGGTTTATAATGACTACAATACGCAATCCGCTTGTTGAACTTGCCGGTGTTGCAAAGAAAGTATCGGCAGGTGAAGTAGATGTTGATATAACACCTTCTAAGATTGACAATGAAGTTGGAGCCCTTGTTGACGGATTTCAGGCTATGGTTGATAATCTGAAAAATCAGGCTGATACTTTAAAACTTATATCAGATGGAGATATGACGGTATCATATCAGCCAAAATCAGAAAATGATATAGTCGGAAATGCGATAGTAAAACTTATTGCCGACAACAATATGGCATTTTCAAAGATAAGAAATGCGGCAAATCAGATAACGACAGGTTCAGAACAGATAGCTGCGGCGAGTCAGACGCTTGCACAAGGCTCATCAGAACAGGCAAGTGCCATACAGGAAATTTCTGCCTCTATAACAGATATTGCAAATAAGACAAAGGACAATGCACAGAAAGCGGCAGAAGTAAATGATATTGTTGTCCATGCCAAGAGTGATGCGGATGAGAGTAACAGATGTATGCGTGAGATGATTCAGGCTATGAATGAGATAAATGAATCATCAGAAAACATACAGAAGATTATCAAAGTAATAGATGATATTGCATTTAACACAAATATTCTTGCCTTAAATGCGACTGTTGAAGCTGCACGAGCAGGTGAACAGGGAAAAGGTTTTGCAGTAGTGGCGGAGGAGGTTAGAAATCTTGCAGGTCGTTCCGCCGCGGCATCTAAACAGACGGCAGAAATGATAGAGGATTCAATAGCAAAAGTAAAACATGGTTCAGGACTTGTTGAGGATACCGCAAAAGCACTTGGTGTCATATCAGAAATGATAGACAAGATAAACGGACTTAGTGCTAATATTTCAGATGCATCAAATGAACAGGCATCAGCTACTTCACAGATAGACGATGCACTTACACAGGTATCCCAGGTGGTACAGACAAATTCAGCTACAAGTGAGGAATGTGCATCTGCAAGTGAAGAATTGTCGGGTCAGGCAAGAGGACTTGAAATTGCACTTTCAAGGTTCAAGTTAAAAGATGGAAACGGCGGTTCGGATTTCTCAATGGGAAATAATGCATATGGATACAGAAGCAGTAGTTCTATGATAAATTCTGTTATGCCGGATGCGGCTATTAAAAATATAAAGAATGACTACAATACAGATATAAGGCTGGAAGATTCTTATGATAATAAATATTAAAAATTTTAATCTGGAGCAGATAGCAGACTCAGGACAGTGTTTCAGATGGAGAAAACTCGATGAGGGAAAATATCTTATCCCTGCCTATGACCATCAGGTGACGGTGGCACAATCCGGGGAGAAATTTGAATTTTCATGCACCGGGGAAGAATATAAAAAAATATGGGAACATTATTTTGATATGAAAATTGACTATGGCAGGATAATCGATGCCATAGACGACAATGATACATTTTTAAAAGAAGCGGCGGCTTATGGAAGTGGTATCAGGATATTAAATCAGGAATTGTGGGAGATGATAATTTCTTACATAATTTCACAAAATAATAATATCCCACGCATCAAAAAGGGCATAGAAGCAGTCTGCGACAGATACAAGGCAGTAGTGTGCAAAGAAACAGAGTGTCAGCCGATGAGGGAAAATGCAGATAAAAGTATTAAAAATAATGTGAGTAAAAATATCAAGGAAGAGGCAGGACAAAGTAAAAAAGAATTATGTGCCGATAAAACGACAAATGATATAAAGCAGAATGAAAATGTGATATACGGATTTCCGCATCTTGCTGACATTGAGAAAAACGGTGGCAGGGAGAGTCTTAGTGAGCTTGGTCTTGGCTATCGTGATGAATATATATGGCTTATGTGTCAGTATGAGCATGAAAATACGGACTTTTTTGAACGATTGCGAAAGTGTGATTATGAGCATAGTATGAAAATGCTTATGGAACATAAAGGAATAGGAAAGAAAGTTGCAAACTGCATAAGTCTTTTCGGACTTCATCACCTTGATGCGTGTCCTATAGATGTGTGGATGAAAAAGATAATAGACGAGGAGTACGACGGAGTGAAGCCTGCGTGGATGAGTGACAGATATGCAGGAGTTTACCAGCAATATGCGTTTTTCTACAAGAGAGACAGGAAATAGGCTGTTAAATCAAGTTTAGTAAAAAAGAAGTAATAGTTATTTTTGATAAAACCGTTATAGAATAATAGGCAGGATAGGGAATAAAGAAAAGTGAGTAATGATGAAAAATATATGAAAGAGGCTCTGAAGCAGGCAAAAAAAGCTGCGTTGATAGATGAAGTTCCGATTGGCTGCGTTATCGTACATGATGATAAGATAATTGCCAGAGGTTATAATAAACGAAATAAACTTCACAGCACTCTGGGTCATGCGGAGATTTCCGCAATCAAAAAAGCAAGTAAGGCTTTGGGAGACTGGAGGCTTGAGGAGTGCACGATGTATGTGACATTAGAGCCGTGTCCAATGTGTGCAGGAGCTATCGTGCAGGCGAGGATTCCAAAAGTAGTGATAGGAGCCATGAATCCAAAAGCAGGATGTGCAGGCAGTATCTTAAATATGTTTCAGATAAAAGAATTTAATCATCAGGTAGACTCTGTTGATGGTGTTTTACAGGAGGAGTGCCAGATTATGATGAAAAATTTTTTTAAGGAACTGCGTGAGAGAAAAAAGAAAAACAGATGAAAGTTTTTGAATGAGGGGCTGAACTGTTACGGGAAAATTTCAAAGTGTGTGCATTGGTTTGACATTAAAAAAATGCTCTGCTATAATATATTCGCTTAATTTTATGAAGTGAAAGCAAATAAATACTTAATTTTAATATATTTTTTGTTCAAATTAAACAAAAAATCAATATATGATGTAAGTGTTAAAAGTCCAAAATGTGATGGTGCCTGCACAAATGAACGCTTTAACCAGGCATCAGGAGTATAGAATCGAGGCAGAGAGATGAACAGTGAGAGTGAAGTATCAGACGATTTTCGTAAAAAATTACATTGTACAATGGCTTTTATAGGAGGTTATATCGGAGCATATGCACTTTTAAACAGGGCAGATGTATTTGGCAACGCACAGACATCAAATCTTATCCATGTAGCTATGAGTATAGTAGGGACAGATTTTTTAGACCTCTTTATAAGGCTTGGCGGTGTGTTTCTATATATGGCAGGTGTGACACTTGTTGTTATATGGCAAAAGATTACAAAGATAAACGTTCACTACCTTGCTGTCGTAGTCGATGCACTTGCATTTATAATGCTTGGATTTTTTCCTAAAGATATGGACATAATTGTATCACTGTATCCGATATTTTTTGCGGCGGCAGTCCAGTGGACTTCATTTTCGGGAGTTTACGGATATAACTGTTCGACGATATTTTCAACAAACAACCTCAAGCAGTTTACTATGGCAGGAGTTGAATATATTTGCAGCCATGACAAAAAATTTAGTCATAAAGCCAAATTTTACGGAAGCGTACTTATAACATACCATTTTGGAGTTGCCTGTGAGTTTTTTGTAAATCAGGTATTCGGGATAAAGTCTTCATGGTTTGGACTTGTGGCAGTTGCGATAGCGTTTGTTATGGTAGCTGTCGAGCAAGGAGCATTATCAGGAATATTTGGAATGATATTTGGAGTAAAGAGGACAGCTTGAAAAATAACTGGTGTCTATGCATACTGGGGAAATTTGATAGATAAAAGTAAAATAACTGAGTAGCGATATGCGTAAATCCGAGTTAAATTTAAGGATTTACGCATATTTTTCCGTTGATATAAGGTATGTCATTTCTGATATGTTTGTAAAAGCTGTTAATAATTTTATAAGCAAGTAGCAGAGTAAATTGCAAATATCCGCTTGACTAGCAAAAAATACAAAATTGGTGTCTTTGTACACTTGATATGAAAAATAAACATAAAGAGAGAAATGAGGGATAAAATGAGTGAGATAAAAAAAGAAAATCCGTTGGAGATGCTTCCGATAAATAAACTGCTGGTAAAATTTTCAGTACCGAGCATAATTGCCATGCTGGTGACGGCACTGTATAATATTGTAGACCAGTTTTTTATCGGACAGGCTGTAGGTTCACTTGGCAATGCGGCAACCAGCATTTCATTTCCGTTGTCGATAACCTGTATCGCCATAGCATTGTTGTTTGGAATAGGCGGTGCGTCAGCATTCAATCTTTCAATGGGAGCTGGAGACAAAAAAACGGCGGCTTACTATATCGGAAATGCTGCGGCAATGTTATTTTTATGCGGACTTGTTTTATGTATAGTGAGCGAGATGTTTTTAAAACCAATGCTGTTATTTTTTGGTTCATCAGATAATGTACATCCTTATGCAATGACATATACAAGGATAACAGCGATAGGATTTCCGCTTGTCATTCTTACGGCTGGCGGCGGTCATCTCATAAGAGCCGATGGAAATCCTAATATGGCAATGATATGTAATCTTATAGGTGCGGTAATAAACACGGTGCTGGATGCTATATTTGTTTTTGGACTGAACCTGGGAATGGCAGGGGCAGCTTTTGCAACGATAATAGGTCAGTTTGTATCGGCAGTTGTTGTAGTGGTTTATATGCTCCATTATAAAACAGTGAAATTGCAGAAAAAGCATCTTGTCATTCGGACAAAATATGTAAGCAGAGTGGCAGCACTCGGCGGTTCACCGTGCAGTAATCAGGTTGCAATGATGATAGTACAGATAATATTAAACAAATCATTGAAACATTACGGCTCAATGTCAGTATATGGCGAGGATATTCCGGTGGCTTGTGTCGGCATCATAACAAAAGTAAACCAGATGTTTTTCTCATTTGTAATAGGTCTGTCACAGGGACTTCAGCCTATTGCAAGTTTTAATTATGGAGCAAAGAAATTTGACAGAGTAAAAAGTGCCTACAAAAAATCAATGGTATGCGGATTTACAATGTGTATCATAGCGTTTATAATGTTTCAGGTTTTTCCAAGACAGATAATATCGGTGTTTGGAAAAGGGGATGAAACTTACTATACATTTGCGGTAAATTATTTCAGGATATTTTTATTCTGCACCTGCGTAAACTGCTTGCAGCCGATAACATCAACATTCCTTACGGCAATCGGAAAACCAAAGGGCGGTATGTTTTTATCTCTTACAAGACAGATAATCTTTTTACTTCCATTAGTTATTGTGCTGCCGCTTATCATGGGAATAGACGGAATAATGTATGCAGGACCGATAGCGGACGGACTTGCAGCAGTCGTAGCTATTGTTATGATAAGAATAGAATTTTCGAGAGAGGAATATAGGGTGAATGAATAAAAATGTTGAAATAAAAGCGGCAATATGCAATTATTGTTAATATAACATTAAAAAATCATATGTTAGAAATGAGGAATTAAAAACGATGGATGATATAAATGTAAAATACAGTGAAATAAAAACATGGGACAAAGAGTCATATGTGCTTGTCGATATGCGTGACGATTCATCAATCGGATATGGAATGATACCGGGAGCGATTCATATACCGGAGGAAAAAATAGACGAAAAGATAGATGATGTATCAGCAGGAAAAAAAGTTGTTATATATTGCACAAGAGGAGTGTTTAGTGCCGAATGTGCGGGGAAACTCAGAGAACAGAAAAATATTGAAGCCTACAGTCTTGAGGGCGGATATACAGGATGGATACTTGAAAATATCAGGCTTGAAGAAGAAAAAGAGGAGGATGGCAGCAGGAAAGATGATATAGAAAAAAGCATACGAAAGAAATTTCATAAGCAGCTTTTTTCAAAATTTGCAAAAGCAATAAATACTTATGAACTTGTAAAAGAGCATGATAAGATAGCGGTCTGCATATCAGGTGGAAAAGATTCAATGCTTATGGCAAAACTTTTTCAGGAACTCAAAAGGCATAATAAATTTGAGTTTGAACTTGTATTTCTTGTAATGGATCCGGGTTACAGTGAGGCAAACAGAAAAGTAATAGAAAACAATGCAAAACTTATGGATATTCCGATAACTGTATTTGAGTCAACAATATTTGATGCGGTGTATGAAGTTGAAAAATCTCCATGCTATCTCTGTGCAAGAATGAGGAGAGGTTATCTTTACAATAAGGCAAAAGAACTCGGCTGCAATAAGATAGCACTCGGTCATCACTATGATGATGTTATTGAAACAATCCTTATGGGAATGTTATACGGCGGTCAGGTACAGACAATGATGCCGAAACTTCACAGCCAGAACTTTGAGGGCATGGAACTTATAAGACCAATGTATCTTATAAGGGAGGAAGATATAAAGCATTGGAGAGACTACAATAATCTTCATTTTATACAGTGTGCGTGCAGATTTACGGATACTTGTACTACCTGTAGGACAGATGGCAGCACGGTTTCAAAGAGAATGGAGATAAAAAATCTCATAGCAGAATTAAAAAAGACAAATCCGTTTATTGAGAGCAACATTTTTAAAAGTGTCGAGAATGTAAATCTTAAAACAATAGTTGCTTACAAAAAGGACGGTGTAAAACACAGCTTTTTGGAGAGTTACGATAAAAAGTAGTTGTCAGGGAGATTGTGGAATAGCGTTTTATAGGAAAAATTGTGAGGTATCTTACGGCGGGCAAGGTTGAAATACATATCACTATTATGCTAAACTGTAACAAAAGGTGATTAAATAAGGAGGGGAAGAAAATGGCTAGAAAAATCAGTGCCATGCGTGCAGAAGAAAAATTAGGTGGATTTGCAACGGCAAAGAAGTACATAACAGTACAGTATAATGAGCGTGAACGCTCAGTAGACAACCTGCTCAGCCTTATAAGGCGTGATGCAATAGAGAACCGCGGGATAACAGATGATGATATAACAGAAGTAAATGTGTATATCAAACCTGAAGAAAATGCAGTATATTATGTTATAAACAATAAAGTTCAGGGACAGATTGAATTTTAAGGGGGGATTAAAATGGCAATCACATTTGTTGTGGCAAATCAAAAAGGTGGAATAGGAAAGACAACAACAGCGACTACGATCGCAGGAATACTCGGAAAGAAATATAAGACACTTCTTATAGATGCTGACCCGCAGGGCAACAGCAGTGCTACATATCAGGCAAAGATAAAAGACCAGGCAACACTTTATGATGTAATGGTCGATTCAGACCGCATACCTTTAGAGGAGGCAGTACAGCATCTTGACAACGGAGATATAGTGGCATCGGACCCATTGCTCATAAAAGCGGAGAAACTGCTTGACGGTGATGTTGAAGGACTTTACAGATTAAAAGATGCTATCGAGGAAGTTGAACGCTATGATTATATCATAATTGATACGGCTCCGGCTCTCGGCGTTGTATTATACAACAGTCTTATAGCGGCAGACAGAGTTATCATTCCGATTACGGCGGATGCGTATTCATTACAGGGAATAAACCAGCTTTACAGTACGATAAAAGCCGTACAGAAAAGACAAAATCCGTCATTAAAGATAGAGGGACTTTTGCTTGTAAAATATTCAGGACGCTCAAATCTTGAGAAAAATATGCTTGAGGAGCTTAAGAAAACGGCAGAGAGCATGGGGACAAAACTATTTGAGACAAAGATAAGAGAGTGCGTGAAAACAAAAGAAGCACAGACAGCAAACAAGCTTCTTATAGATTACGCTCCAAACTGCACGACCATGCAGGATTATAATGAATTGGTTAAGGAGATAGTCTGAAAATTTTCAATTTTCAGACGCAAGATTTGTGCAAAAGAAAACGCAAGAATGGAGATAGTGTAAAATTATGTCAAAACTATACTTTACAAGACACGGACAGACAATATGGAATGTTGAGGGCAAAGTCTGTGGAGCAACGGATATTGAGCTTACTGAGCTTGGGCACGAGCAGGCAAAAGAACTTGGTGAGCATATAAAAGCAGATAAGGACATAAAAATAGATGAGATAGTGGCATCACCGCTCGTAAGGGCAAAAAATACAGCTGAACATATCTCTGGGATAACAGGAATTCCTATGCATACGGATATGCGTGTCATTGAGCAGAATTTTGGAAAATATGAGGGCGGCGGCAGACGCAGCGAAGAATTTACGGCAGCGAAAAATCATTTCGTTGACAACTTTGACGGTGGAGAGTCCATGTTAAAAGTTGCGGCAAGAGTTTATAATATATTGGATGAGATGAAAAAGGACAAGGATAAGACTTATCTTATCGTAGCTCACAACGGCATAGCAAGAATTGTAAATTCTTATTTTTACGATATGACAAATGAGGAGTTTGCATCGTATGGGATAAAGAACTGTGAATTGCTTTGTTATGAATTTAAGGATTGATAATAAGTTTTAAAATATCAGATAAGAATAATGTATGCTCGGAATTCTTCGTTTTGAGAAGATACTGAGAGCACATAATACTCACAAGGAGGAAATCCATGTATTATATAGGAAATCATTTATCAGCATCAAAAGGCTTTGCAGCAATGGGCAGGGCAGCCGTGAAACTTGGTGGCAACACTTTTGCATTTTTCACGAGAAATCCCCGTGGCGGAAAAGCAAAAGCAATAGACGAAAAAGATATTGAAAAATTTCTTGCCTTTGCAAAAGAGCATGAATTTGGAAAGATAGTTGCACATGCTCCATATACGATGAATCTCTGCTCGGCAAAAGAGGATATACGAAAATTCTCAAAAGAAATGATAGCGGATGACATGAAGCGGATGGAATATATTCCGGGCAATTATTATAATTTTCATCCGGGTTCACATACGGGACAGGGCGTGGAGATGGGAATAGAATATATCGCACAGACATTAAATGAGATAATTACACCTGAGCAGTCAACAACGATACTTCTTGAGACAATGGCGGGCAAAGGAAGTGAGATAGGAAGAAATTTTGAGGAAATAAGAACGATAATAGACAAAGTGGAACTTGATGATAAACTCGGTGTATGCTTTGATACCTGCCATGTATGGGATGCAGGCTACGACATAGTAGATAACCTTGACGGAGTATTAGAGGAGTTTGACAAAGTCATAGGTCTTGATAGATTAAAGGCGGTTCATTTCAATGACAGTATGAATGTCTGCGGTTCACACAAAGACAGACATCAGAAGATAGGGCAGGGAAATATAGGGGCAGAAGCCATGAAGCGTGTAGCACTTCACCCTGTATTAAAGGGCAAGCCGTTTATACTTGAGACACCAAATGACGATGAGGGTTATGCGGCAGAGATAGCAATGTTTAAGGAATGGATGGGTGAGTGATGGAAAGAAATGTAGACATGGCTCAAATTTCTGACGGAAAAAAATATACATCAAATGACCTTGCAAAACTTGGATGCGGAGATTGTGCAGGATGCAGCAAATGCTGTCACGGTATGGGTGAGTCGATAATACTTGATCCCTATGACATATACAGCCTTACCACAAATTTAGAAACGACATTTAGTGAACTTATCAAAGATAAACTTAGTCTGTCAGTCGCCGACATGATTGTATTACCACATCTTAACTTAAAAGCAGCCGATGAAGGCTGCCTTTTCCTTGATGAGAATGGCAGATGCAGCATACATTCATTCAGACCGGGGATATGCAGGCTTTTTCCGCTTGGCAGGATTTATGAGGATGAAAGTTTTAGCTATTTTTTGCAGGTAAACGAATGTGCAAAGCAAAATAGGACAAAAGTAAAGATAAAAAAGTGGCTCTCAATACCCAATCTCAGCCAGTATGAAAGTTATATAAATACATGGCATTATTTCCTTAAGAATATGAAAGCCTTTCTTGAAGAACAGAATAATGAGGAGATGGCGAAAAAAATCAATCTTTATATATTGAAGATATTTTTTGAAGAACCATATAATAATGAAGATTTTTACACACAATTTGAAAATCGTATGCAGAGGATGCAGCAGATTTTTTAACAGGGGGATAGAGAATGAAGATACCTGAGAGTTTAAAATTGGGCGGTACGATTGGTTTTGCCGCTCCTTCGTTTGGATGCAATATTGAGCCATACAAAACGGCTTTTAATAATGCACTTAAGACATTTGAAAAAATGGGTTATAAAACAAAGTTGGGGCAGAATTGTTATGCCGGGGATGGTATTGGTATAAGCAATACACCTTTAAAGTGTGCAAAGGAGATAAATTCTTTTTTGTGCGGAGAGTACAATGAGGAGATTTCTGCTCTTTTTTCATGCGGCGGAGGGGAACTTATGTGTGAGATATTGGATGATGTGGATTTTGATAAGATAAAAAAATCAAAACCTGTGTGGTTCTTAGGTTATTCGGATAACACTAATCTTACATTTCTTTTGCCGACTATATGCGATATAACAGCTATTTATTCGCCATGTGCACCTGCATATGGAATGGAGCCGTGGCATCCGTCGCTTAAAGATACTTTTGAACTGCTTACCGGAAAGTCAAATATGGCACATGGTTACGATAAGTGGGAGAAAGAGTCGTTGAAAAATGAAGAAAATCCACTTGTGCCATACAATGTAACAAAAAAAACTGAGATTAAAAAGTTTGGTGCCGGTAAAGATGATGCAAAAACAGAAATTTCAGGCAGACTTATCGGTGGCTGTCTTGACTGTCTGTCAAACCTTGCAGGTACAAAGTTTGATAAGGTATCGGATTTTAACGAAAAGTATAAAGAGGATGGTATCATATGGTTTATGGAGTCATGCGACTTAAATCCGATGGCAATAAGACGGGCAATATGGCAGCTTGACCATGCAGGCTGGTTTAAATATGTCAAAGGTTTTCTTATAGGAAGACCGTTGTGTCTTGATGAGGAGATATTGGGTGTGGACAGATACAATGCGGTATATCCACTTCTTGAAAAATACAATGTACCGATAATAATGGATCTCGACATAGGACATACAGCACCGATGATGCCGATCGTTTCGGGAGCAAAAGCAGAGATAGTTGTAGAAAAAAACAGCATAAAGATACATTACAAAGAGCTTGAAGTGTAAAAACACCTGTTAGACTGTAACAGTTCAGCCCTTCATTTATTACATTCGTAAACCTGCCAGCAAGCTGTCAGTCGCTGCTATGCAGCTTGAGTTTACTTCATTTCATAAATGAAAGGCTATTCTGCCCCAAAAAACAAGTCAACAATACATTGAGCAAGCTCATGTATTATTGACTTATGTTTTTTGGGCTGAACTGTTACAATAGACTTAAAATTATGCTTTGAAAGGATTGAAACAAATGATACAGGATATAAAGCCACACATATTTCACAACGAGTTTAAAAATCTGAAACCGGATGCAAACGATAAGGCAATAGTGTTTGATGGAAAGAATTTTCTTGTAAAAAGGGATGAGGATAACACTTTGCATATGCCTGGATGTAGTGATATTGAGGGGGATTATCAGTATGTATTTTCTGTTGATGATACGAGATATTTTCTTTTTAAAGGCTGGGAATATGCTGAAAGAGAGGGAGAGGTTGAACATTATATAAGAAGATATGAAAAACATCTTGAGGGATTTAAGTTTGAAAATATACAAAATTTAAGACAGCTTACATCAAAAGAGTTATGTTTTGCGGTAATGACTGCATGGCATCTTAATGTCTGGTACAGGGACAACAGATATTGCGGGCGCTGTGGAGCAAAAACACTTCACGACATAAAAGAAAGAATGGTTCGCTGTCCGAAGTGCGGAAATATGATATTTCCCAAAATTGCTCCGGCAGTTATCGTGGCTCTGACGCATGGCAACAAGATACTTCTTACAAAGTATGCGGCAACAAGAGATTATAAAAAATATGCACTTATTGCCGGATTTGTGGAGATAGGAGAAACTGTGGAGGAGACGGTTGAAAGAGAAGTGATGGAGGAAGTAGGTCTTAAAGTGAAAAATCTGCGTTATTATAAGAGTCAGCCGTGGGGATATGACAGTAATGTGCTGATGGGATATTTTGCGGAACTTGATGGAGACGAAAGCATCACAATGGATACGGAAGAACTCTCAAAAGCACAGTGGTTTGCAAGGGAAGAAATGCCTGCACATAATGACGGCATAAGCCTTACAAGAGAGATGATGGGCGTATTTGAAAATAAAGTAAAGTACGAGGAATTTATGAGGAGTGCAACTCCGCTAATTTTTTGACAATATGCAGAGTAAAAAATTGTATTGACAATATTTGTATTTGCGGCAAGTTTTAAAGTAAGCATTTTAGACTTTGCAATAAAAATTAAAAAATGAAGATTAATATAAAAAACAATCTGAGAATATTTTTTATAAATAAAAGCATACAAAAACGAATATAAAATATAAAAATGGTACATCATATTTTTAAGATGAATAAAAACAGCACAACGAATAATTCATAATAATTATGAAAGTTTCGCAAATATTTATTCTCGCAAAGGCAAAGTTCGGTTGGAACAAATAAAAATGTCTACCGGAACACGCCTGTGGGGAATTTGATTTGTTTTAAAATATGGAGGTGCCATTTTGGAAAAACAGATTGGAAAACAGAGCGTAAGGTTTGAAAATCCGCCATATATTGTCTCATCGGCAGCGATAGTAGGTCAGAAAGAAGGGGAAGGACCTTATGCGAAATTTTTTGATGAGATATTGGGTGATGACAAAGCAGGATG
Organism: Clostridium sp. AF34-13; assembly: GCF_003477845.1. NCBI lineage: Bacteria > Bacillati > Bacillota > Clostridia > Eubacteriales > Clostridiaceae > Clostridium > Clostridium sp. AF34-13. The sequence continues at coordinate 41,056 of NZ_QUEB01000007.1, read as the reverse complement.
TGAGAGCTGGGAAGAAGCTGAGGGAAAAATTCAGGAGATGGCTGCAAACAAGGCATTGTCAAAGGCAGGTATGGAAAATAAGGATATAAGATACATTATAGCCGGAGATCTTCTCGGTCAGCTTATGGCTTCGTCATTTGGACTTATAAAACTGGAGATACCAATGTTTGGTGTGTACGGTGCGTGTTCTACAATGGGCGAGTCGATTTCCATCGCTTCAATGCTTGTTGACGGCGGATTTGCAGACAACATACTTGCAATAACATCAAGTCATTTTGCAAGTGCGGAAAAGCAGTTCAGATTTCCACTCGGATATGGAAACCAGAGAAAGAGGGCGGCGACATGGACGGTTACCGGAAGCGGTGCGGTAGTTATTGCTTCAAAGAAAATGGCTGAAAAGGTCAATATGTCCGACAAAAATAAAGTTCATATAACAGGCATCACTACTGGAAAGATAGTAGACCTCGGTGTCAAGGATAGTATGAACATGGGAGCGTGCATGGCACCGGCGGCGGGAAATGTCATTATCCGCAACCTTATTGATAACGGAAGAAAACCGGAATGGTATGACAAAATAATAACCGGTGATCTCGGACTTGTCGGCAAGGATATTCTCTTAGATATAATGAGGAGTAAGGGGTATGATATAGCAGACAGATATATGGACTGTGGAATAGAGATATATTCAAGAGAGCAGAATATTCAGGCGGGAGGAAGCGGCTGCGGATGCAGTGCGACGATGCTTGCAGGTTATATTTTGAAAATGCTTGAAAGTGGAAAATGGCACAGGGTTTTGTTTGTACCGACAGGTGCATTGTTGTCACCGGTAAGTTTTAATGAGGGTGATAGTGTGCCGGGAATAGCCCATGCAGTAGTGCTTGAATGCGGTGAAACGGAGGTATAAAAATGAACTATATACTTGCATTTGTTGTTGGAGGACTTATCTGTGTGGCAGTTCAGATTCTTATGGACAATACAAAACTTCTGCCGGGCAGGATAATGGTAATACTTGTATGTCTGGGAGCCGTACTTGGGGCAGTCGGCATTTATGAGCCTTTTTCAAAATGGGCGGGGGCAGGAGCAACAGTACCGCTTCTTGGATTTGGCAATACACTTTGGAAAGGCATGAAAGAAGCAATAGACAAAGAGGGCTTTATCGGGCTGTTTAAAGGCGGTTTTACCGCCTGTTCCGTCGGGGTATCAGCGGCACTTATATTTGGATATGCCGCATCACTTATATTTAAGCCGAAAATGAAGTGATATGAATTGTTTTAAATAAAAAAAATAAGAGAACAGGACAGCTTTTAGAAAAAAACTCACAATAATTTCTATAATATTTAGAAAATTATTGTGAGTTTTATGGATTTTAGGGTTAAAAAATAGTATAATATACTTAAAATAATAAAGGCTGGCTATTTGTTTATGAGTAAAAACAAATAGCTTTTATGGAGCAGCAGATTGCTCAGAAATGAGGACTAAAATGTATTCAAAAGGACACGGCGGAAATATTTACGATGAAGCGATAAATTATGATTTCTCTGTAAATACTAATCCATTAGGAATGCCGGAAGATGTAAAAGAAAAATTAAAAGAAAATCTTGGAGATATATGTGAGGTATATCCGGAAGAAACCTGCTATGAACTCAGAAAATCCATTTCACTTAAAGAAAACATAAGTGAACATCAGATTATATGTGGAAATGGTGCTTCTGAGCTTATTTATGGACTTGTAAGAGCGATAAGACCCCAAAAAGCACTTGTTGTTGTGCCAAGCTTTTCGGAATATATAAGGGCACTCAGGGCAGAAGATACACAGATGGTATATTATCATCTTGCACCTGAGAGGGATTTTATAGTAGCGGAGGATATAATGTCATATCTGACTCCGGACATTGATATGGTATTTTTGTGTAATCCAAACAATCCTACAGGAAAGCTAATAGATCCTGATCTGATGCTTGATATTATTACATATTGCAGAATGAACCAGATATATGTAGTGATAGATGAGTGTTTTATGGATTTTGTAAAAGACTGTCAAAAGCATACCAGAAAAGGTCTTATACCGTACAATCCATATGTTGTCATACTTAATGCACTCACAAAATTATTTGCATTTCCAGGTATAAGGATAGGATATGCGATGACAAGTGATGCTGATCTGATACACGCAGTCAATGCACAGCTACCTTCATGGAATGTCTCAGCGGTGGCACAGCTTGCGGGTAAGGAGGTTGTTCATCATGAGGAGTATGTCGAGGAGTCGAGAAAATATGTTTTTAGGGAAAGAGAGTATATGTATGAGGAGATGAAAAAACTCGGACTTAAGGTCTACGAGCCGTCTGCAAACTTTATCTTTTTTAAGTCAGACATTCCTATGTATAAAAAACTTCTTGAAAGACATATCCTTATAAGGAACTGTGATAATTTTGACGGTATCATGCACGGGTACTGCCGTGTTGCAATAAAGAAACATAATGAGAATGAAATTCTGTTAAAAGAGATGGAAAACATTATAAACAAAAACATGGCTGTCACCTAGGAGGATTCCTACTAAGTGACAGCCAGTCTTATTAAAGTGGAATTTTACTAATATTTTACTTCATTATATCTTAAAACATCTGATTAAGGTGAAGTAAAAAGTATATTAGTGATTCCGGCACAGGTTTTTGTTTTTTATGAAACATGACAGTGCCTCCGGCAGGTATTAGTGTATTGTATTATTGATACACTACATTAGTTGTTCTCTGTTGAGTTTCCTGACATTGCCTGCTCCTGCTTTTTGATCATCTGGCGAACCATCTCACCACCTACTGAACCTGCCTGGGCAGAAGTTAAGTTACCGTTATAACCATTTTTTAATGGAACACCAAGTTCGCTTGCAACTTCCATTTTGAATTTGTCCATGCTTTCCTTTGCCTGTGGTACTTCCATTCTTGAACTCTGATTACTGTTTGCCATATCTTTTTCCTCCTTTTTTAGGTGATGTACTCTCGAAATTCTCAGTTCAGAAGATTGCGGGAGTACATAGTGTCCGAAAGATTTGATTTTCTATCCTCTATTTCACAAACAGAAATTGATACCTTTCGGGTGTCAGATAAGATTTATTTCTTATCTTGATAGTAGTATGTCCGTAGAAAATAAAAATATGTTGGTAGATTTTGGTCAAAAGGTTGTTTTTTTCTTAAAATGTGTTAATATATAAGTATCTAACTATTTTTTGCAGATTTTAAATGCAAATAAAAAGTTGCCGCCCATACGAAACGGTGACAATAAGAAAATGGAGGAACGATCATAATGAAACATATTCAGACAATCAATAAGGCAAACTTAAGTGCAACAGCAAAAAAAGGCGGATGTGGTAAATGTCAGGCATCTTGTCAGTCAGCTTGCAAGACTTCATGCACAGTAGGAAATCAGAAATGTGCAAATGAGGATAACAGATAATTGACCGAGCTTAAGGCGAGGAAAGTTTCTTGATTTTTTAGTTAAGAAAAGATTTATCTGAATTGGATATTTCCTGACTGAAAGTCGGGAAGATGGATATTTAGAGAGTGATAAAAGATAATGATGGCTGTTACGGGATTTCGTAGCAGCCATTCACTTTGAGAAACGGAGTAAATAATGATTCATAAGTTTAAAGCAAAAGATGTAAATATTTTATTAGATGTAAACAGTGGCGGAGTTCATGTTATAGATGACATAACATATGATATGCTTGATTATGTTGAGCCGCCTTTTGATGCGGAATGTCCAAAAGATGTGAAAGCAAAGCTTTCAGACAGATACTCGGCAGAAGAGATAGAAGAAACTTACAAAGAGATAGTAGAGCTTTACAATGAAAAACTTCTCTTTTCGGATGATGTTTATGGTGATTTTGCAGAGACAAAAGTTGAATCACCTATCAAGGCAATGTGTCTGCATATAGCACATGACTGTAATCTCCGCTGCAAATACTGCTTTGCATCGACAGGTGATTTTGGAACGGGAAGAAAACTTATGCCTTTCAGTGTAGGAAAACAGGCGATAGATTTTCTTCTTGAAAAGTCAGTCGGCAGAGAAAATCTTGAACTTGATTTCTTTGGCGGAGAACCTTTGATGAACTGGGATGTTGTAAAGCAGATCGTAGAGTATGCAAGAAGCAAAGAGGAAGAATATGGCAAGAAATTCCGTTTTACGATTACGACAAACGGTATGCTTCTTGATGATGAAAAGATTGATTATATCAATAAAGAAATGTCAAATGTAGTTCTTTCTATCGACGGAAGAAAAGAAGTAAATGACAGAATGAGAGTAAAGGTTGACGGAACAGGCTGCTATGACCGTATTGTAAAGAATTATAAAAAGCTTGTAGAGAAGCGTGGTGATAAGGAATATTATGTCCGTGGAACATACACAAACTACAATCTCGATTTTTCAGAGGATGTAATGCATCTTTATAAACAGGGTTTTGACCAGGTTTCGGTTGAGCCTGTTATGGAAGATGAGAGTGTTGAGTATGCGATTACCGAAAAAGACCTTGACAAGATTTATGCAGAATATGACAAACTTGTTGATAAGATTGCAAATATAAAGAAAAACGGTGGATTTATTAATTTCTTCCACTTTATGATAGACCTTGACCAGGGACCTTGTGTAATAAAAAGACTTCGTGGATGCGGCAGTGGAAATGAGTATGTTGCGATTACACCTGATGGAGATATTTACCCTTGCCATCAGTTCGTTGGACATGAAGAATACAAGATGGGAAATCTTGAAGAGGGTACATTTAATACTGATATTAAGAAAGAGTTTGCAGGATGTCATGTATATTCAAAGCCATCGTGCCGTGACTGCTGGGCAAAATTCTATTGCAGCGGCGGATGTAATGCAAACAATTATATTTATAACGGCGATATTCACAAGGCATATGAGCTTTCATGCAAGATAATGAGAAAGCGACTCGAATGTGCCATACTTACTAAGGTTTGTGAACAGTTAGACAGGTAACAGTTCAGCCCCTCATTTATTACATTCGTAAACCTGCCAGCAGGCTGTCAGTCGCTGCTATGCAGCTTGTGTTTACTTCATTTCATAAATGAAAGGCTATTCCGCCCCAAAAAACAAGTCAATAATACATTGAGCAAGCTCATGTATTATTGACTTATCTTTTTGGGGCTGAACTGTTACTTAGAAAGTGCAAAATAAAATTTTTAGCTTTACAAGAAAATAAAACTGTGTTATAGTATTAGCTGAAATGCAGTGATGGGGAATAGTAACTGTCAAACGGAATACAGAAAGCTGCTGGTTGATGCGAAGCAGTAGAAGTGACACAGTGAACTCACCTTTGAGCATCCGGTTGAACCGATAGATGCGATTGATATATGATTTATCGTATATTTGTATTTGTCAAAGTAGATTAGGACGGAAACCCACCGTTATAAGGGCAGGGTATTGATTTTTGATGTACCTGGTGAGAGCATGATTTTTCATGAATAAGAGTGGTACCGCGTGGATAATTTTTGATATATTCTCGTCTCTATGTATAAGATATATAGAGGCGAGTTTTTTTATTGTATAGGAAATGCTCGTAAAGTAGTGTGACACCATAAGCAAAACGCTGGTTTTGCTCTTTTTAACTACGGTGGAGATTTGTAAATGATATATCCGGCACACAAAAAACAATTAAGATTTCAAATAGAGAAAGTGAGGAAACAAAATGAAAGGTTTTGAAAAGTATCAGAAAAGTTATTTTATGCCACCTGTTGACTGTTATGACTGGGTGAAGAAAGATTCAATCGAGGAGGCACCTATCTGGTGCAGCGTCGATCTCCGTGATGGAAATCAGGCACTTATCGAGCCTATGAGCCTTGAGCAGAAAGTCGAATTTTTTAAGATGCTTGTAAAAATCGGATTTAAGGAGATTGAGGTAGGATTTCCGGCAGCATCGGAGACAGAGTATAAATTCCTTAGAACGCTTATCGAGAGAAAACTCATCCCTGATGATGTTACTGTTCAGGTACTTACACAGGCGAGAGAGCATATCATAAAAAAGACATTTGAAGCTATTGACGGAGCACCAAATGCAATTGTTCATGTATATAATTCTACATCTGTCGCACAGAGAGAGCAGGTATTTAAAAAGTCAAAAGAGCAGATAAAGCAGATAGCCGTTGCTGGTGCAAAACTTCTCAAAGAACTTGCAAAGGATGTAAAAGGAAATATCCGTTTTGAGTACAGTCCTGAGAGTTTCCACGGAACAGAAGTTGAGTATGCGGTTGAGGTTTGCAATGCCGTTCTTGATGTATGGCAGCCAAAGGCAGATGCAAAAGCGATAATAAATATACCTACTACGGTAGAAAATGCAATGCCTCATGTATTTGCAAGTCAGGCAGAGTATGTCAGCAAAAACCTCAAATACAGAGAAAATGTTGTTTTATCACTTCACCCTCACAATGACCGTGGAACAGGTGTTGCTACTGCCGAACTCGGTGTGCTTGCAGGTGCAGACCGTATCGAAGGTACGCTTTTTGGAAACGGTGAGAGAACAGGAAATATGGATATAGTTACAATGGCTATGAACCTTCATTCACATGGTGTTGATTCAAAACTTGATTTCAGCAATATGCAGAAAATAAAAGATACATACGAGAGACTTACACAGATGGAAGTATCAATGCGCCAGCCATATGCAGGAGAACTTGTATTTACTGCATTTTCAGGTTCACATCAGGATGCTATCTCAAAGGGAATGTCATACCGTGAGGAGAAAAATGAGAAGTATTGGACAGTTCCATATCTTCCAATCGACCCTAAAGATGTTGGAAGAACTTACGATTCAGATGTTATCCGTATAAACAGCCAGTCAGGAAAGGGTGGAGTTGCATATGTTCTCAAGCAGAACTTTGGACTTATGATTCCTGATAAGATGCGTGAGGAAGTCGGCTATCTTATGAAAGGTGTGTCAGACCATGCACACGCAGAGCTTAGTCCTGATGATATGCTCGAGATATTCCGCAAGAATTATAAAAATATCGACAAGAAATTTGATATACCGGAGTGTCACTTTACACAGGTTGAGGGTGGAATCAAGGCAGAAGTTACGATAGAAGAAAACGGTCAGAAACAGATTGTCGAGGCACTTGGAAACGGTCGTTTAAATGCCGTAAGTAAAGCAATCCGTAAACATTATGACATAGTTTACCATCTCGCTGAATATGAGGAGCACTCACTTTCAAGAAATTCAAACGCACAGGCAATGTGTTATGTCGGAATAACAGATGAGAACGACAATCTCACATGGGGTGTTGGAACAGATGAAGATATAATCAAGGCATCAATTCATGCACTTGTAAATGCCGTAAACAAGAAATTCTTTCAGTAAGATTTTGCTTTAAAGCTATCAAAGAAAGCCCCCGCTTCTATTGCGTAGAGCAATAGAAGCGGGGGCTTTCTTTTTAAAAGTTATACATTAAGATATTTAAGAATAAATTCAGGGATATTTTTTTCGTCTGTATTAAGTACATAAGAAAACTCCTGATATACTCTTTTTTCAGCCTCTTTTAAGATTTTGGAATCGGTAGCAGAAAATTTCTTTCCGGCGGTCTCGACCTCTTTCTTTCTCATATGAAGCTTTGCTATAAGTGCGACTATATCTTTAGTGTCGCCATTATAAATAATATGCATAAAAGCATCTTTCCTAAGTGTTGAGTTGTCTATCCATTCTACGCTGTCGACTGACACTGATTTTATAAGCTCTATAATCTCATCCTTAGTCGGCATTTTCTGAAGAACTATCTTGTCACTGTCAACTGGGACAAAAAGAGTAGATTTAATCTTTGCATACAGTGGATGCATAACATAATATGTACGCTTTTTAGAGCCGTCAAACCGTTCGCTGCGAACATCATCAATCTCACATACTCCCTCAGAAGGATGGAGAACAACATTTCCGGTTTCAAACATAATTTACCTCTATTTCTGTACTGTGAGTGTTAAACCCGCAGGTGTGTTCGGATGGAACAAATTTATTTGTCCTATCCTCACTTTACCTTCGTGGGAATAAATAGAATTGAAATCACAGTGCAAATTCCAATCCTAAAACAACGAAAATATTAAGTTGTTTGTTTAAGTGCTTATACATATATTTTAACAGAAAATGAAATTTTTTGTAAGTGTTAAAAAAAATTAATACCCGCTTATGTACCGCTATGCAGTTCTTTGAGTGGGAGTGTACCAAAGAACTGTATAATATCTTCATTTATGGTGTTTGTGCAACACTTGTAAACATCAAAATAGTGTTATAAAATGCAATAATATATGTTGACACCCGTTTGAGGACTAACATATAATAGAAAAGAAATAGTTGCAAGTCGCATCATAGATGTGAAAGGCAATGGAAAAGTTGATTATAAAATTGATACGGAAAATTTATGTTTATTTTAAGGAGGAATTATTAAATGAATTTTGGTTACTTCGATGAAGAAAACAGAGAATATGTCATTACAAAGCCAAATACACCGGCTCCGTGGTGTAACTATCTTGGTTCGCCGGAATATGGTGCTATCATTTCAAACAATGCAGGAGGATACAGCTTCGTAAAGAGTGGAGCAAACGGACGTATTCTTCGTTATCACTTTAACAGTGACGATACACCGGGTCGTTATATCTATCTCAGGGATGATGAAAACGGTGATTACTGGTCAGCTTCATGGCAGCCGGTTGGAAAAGACCTCAATGAGTACAAGAGTGAGGTTCACCACGGAACGGCTTACACAAAGATGTTCGCTGAGTATGCAGGTATCAAGTCAGAAGCTATGTATTATGTACCTCTTAATAAAGTATATGAAGTATGGTGCGTAAAGGTTACAAACAATTCAGACAAGCCTAGAAAGATTTCAGTATTCGGATATGCTGAGCTTTCAAATGATGATAACTACAATCAGGATCAGGTAAATCTCCAGTACACATTATGCACGACAAACACAAGTTTCAGAAAAAATAAGATTTATCAGCAGATAAACCTTAACTGGTATAAAGGTCCTGACGGAAGCAACGGAAAAGAGAGATTTTTCGGTCTTGCAGGACAGCCTGTTACATCTTACAACGGAGATAAAGAAGCGTTTATCGGTCTTTATCATGACTATGGCAATCCAATAGCCGTTGAAAGAGGAAAATGTGACGGAGTATGCAATTACAACGAAAACAGTTGTGGTGCATTACATACTGCACTTGAGATAGCACCGGGCGAGACAAAGACACTTGCCTTTATTTTAGGAAGACATAAAGAGTCGGTTGCAGATGAGATAATAGCTTCATATGAAGATGTATCAGTATGCGACAAAGAAATCGAAGAATTAAAGAAATACTGGCATTCAAAACTTGAAAACTTCAAGGTAAACACACCAAGTAAGGCATTCAACAGCATGGTAAATACATGGAATGCTTATCAGTGTTTCCTTACATTTACATGGTCAAGAGCAGCATCATTTGTTTATTGTGGAGAGCGTAACGGATATGGTTATCGTGATACGGTTCAGGATATTCAGGGTGTTATCCATACAGATCCTGATGCGGCTCTTGAAAAGATTAGATTTATGCTTTCAGCTCAGGTAAACAATGGTGGCGGACTTCCACTTGTCCGTTTCGATCATGATGAGCGTGCAGGACATGAGGGAACTCCTGATGATCCGGATTATGTAAGAGAGACAGGACATCCCGCTTATCGTGCAGACGATGCACTCTGGCTTTTCCCTACAGTTTACAAATATGTATCAGAGACGGGAAATCTTGCATTTATGGATGAGGAGATAACATGGTCAAATGTTGAGGAGAAAGCAAGTGTTTATGAGCACTTAAAGAGAGCTATAGACTTCTCAATGAATCATCTCGGACCTCACGGACTTCCGGCAGGACTCCATGCAGACTGGAACGACTGCTTAAGACTCGGAAAGAACGGAGAGTCATCATTTGTTGCAATGCAGCTTTACTATGCATTCACCATCATGCGTAAATTTGCTGAGAAAAAGAATGATACTGAGTATATCGCTTATCTTGACAAGACGCAGAAAGACATTGGAGAAAAAATTAACAAACTCTGGTGGGAGGATGACCGTTTTAACCGTGGATTTAAAGAGACAGGAGAGCTTATCGGTTCAAAGAAAGACCCAGAGGCAAGTATGTGGTTAAATCCTCAGACATGGTCAGTAATCTCAGGACTTGCAACAAGAGAGCAGGCTGACAAGGCTATGGCATCAGTTGACAGAGAACTCAACACAGCTTACGGTGCAAAGATAATGGCTCCTTCATATGTAGACCATTACTTTGATGGTGCACTTGCAGGACTTTTCCCACCATCAACAAAAGAAAACGGTGGTATCTTCTCTCAGACACAGGGATGGCTTATACTTGCAGAAGCACTTTTAGGAAATGGTAATGAAGCGTTCAAGTATTTTGAGGAAAGCTCACCATCATCACAGAATGATAAGGCAGAAGTCCGTAAACTTGAGCCATATGTGCACGGACAGTACACAGAAGGTGACGAAAGCCCATTCCACGGTCGTTCACATGTTCACTGGCTTACAGGAACAGCATCAACCTGTATGGTAGGATGCGTAGAGGGTATCTGCGGAATGCGTCCTGACCTTGACGGACTCCGCGTAGCACCTACAGTACCGTCAGACTGGAAAGAATTCTCATTTGAGAAAAACTTCCGCGGAAAGAAAGTTATCATTAAGGTAGAAAATAAGGACGGAGCACAGAGCGGATTTAAAGAGTTCTACATCAACGGCGAGAAACAGGATGACAACTACATCCCTGCTGATAAGCTCACAGATGTAACAGAAGTTAAGATGGTAATGTAATCAAAATAATTGACTTAATTTTTCAGATGTGATATAGTAAGTTCTCGTATAACAGACAGTTCATTAGTACCATCCTGTCTATAAATAAAACTAGGGCTGTATTTAATTAGATATTATTGGACTATTGCTCGCACAAATTTTATATGAGCGGGTAGCGAAGTGGATTGCGAATATCCTTGACTTAGAGTGCAAAAGACCGATTTGTAAAAGCGGTCAGAAAATATAGTATCATTAAAGACAGACAGTTTTATGTCTGTCTTTTTTCATAATAAAAAATATTATTTTGCGAGAGGAGAAAAAATGTATTATCTTACAGTAGAAAACAGTTTTGACTCAGCACATTTTTTACACGGCTACGATGGCAAATGTTCAAATCTGCACGGACACCGCTGGAGAGTAGTCGTAGATGTTGCCTGTGAGGAACTTATTGCCGAGGGGCAGCAGAGAGGAATGTGCGTTGATTTTGGTGATTTAAAGAAAGATGTAAAAGAAATTACAGATTTTTATGACCACGCATTTATTGTTGAGGAGGGAACTCTTAAGGAAAAAACAGTTGAAGCACTTAACGAAGAAAATTTCAGAATGATTTTTGTAAAATTTCGTCCGACAGCCGAAAACTTTTCAAAGTTCTTTTTTGAGGAAGTAAAAAAGAAAGGTTACAATGTAAGTAAAGTGTGCGTGTATGAGACACCAAATAATTGTGCCGCATATTCGGAATAAATTCAAAGGTTTACCGTTCATATCGCAGATGTGAACAGTAAAAACAGATAAGCATGGAAACAGGAGGACAAGCGATGAGTTTTAAAGTCGTTGAGATTTTTGAGAGTATAAACGGTGAGGGCATGAGAGCTGGTGAACTCGCAGTATTTGTGCGTATGAAAGGCTGCAATCTCTCATGCAATTATTGTGATACGATGTGGGCAAATAAGCCTGATTGTGAATTTGCGGAGATGACAGCAGAGCAGATTGTTGACAGAGTAAAAAAATCAGGCATAAAAAATGTGACATTGACAGGCGGCGAGCCGCTTTTACAGAAAGATGCGGACAAACTGCTTGAAGCATTTTCAAGTGAAAAGGATATAAGAGTTGAGATTGAGACAAATGGAAGTATTGATTTAAAGCCGTTTCTTAAATTTGAAAATGTAAGTTTTACAATGGATTATAAACTTCCTGAGAGTGACATGGAAAAATATATGAATACAGATAATTTCAAAATTCTCAGAAAGAAGGATACTTTAAAATTTGTTGCATCTTCTGTAAATGATTTAAAGAAAGCAAAAGAAATTATTGAGAAATATGAACTGATAGGAAAAGTAAATATAATATTCAGTCCGGTTTTCGGAAAGATAGAATTGACGGACATAGTTGATTTTCTGAAAGACAATAAACTTAATGATGTGCGTATGCAGCTTCAGATGCATAAGTTTATATGGGACCCGGAAGAGAGGGGAGTATGAAAGGAGGAAACATGATAGACACGGATGCGATTAAGGAGCATATCAGGGGGATTCTTGTGGCTCTCGGTGATGACCCTGACAGAGAGGGGTTAAAGGAAACGCCTGACAGAGTGGCAAGAATGTATGAGGAAGTCTTTGAGGGCATGAATTATACAAATCATGAGATTGCCAAGATGTTTAATAAAACATTTAATGAAGATGCGGGTACGGCAAAGGGCAGTGATGATATGGTTATAGTGAGAGATATAGATATATTCAGTTATTGCGAACATCATCTTGCACTTATGTATGATATGAAAGTGACGGTTGCATATCTTCCTAAAGGAAAAGTTATCGGTCTTAGCAAGATTGCAAGGATTGCTGATATGGTCGGAAAGAGATTGCAGCTTCAGGAGAGAATAGGTTCAGATATAGCTGAGATTTTAAAAGAAATCTTAGATACTGAGGATGTAGCAGTTATAATAGAGGGAACACATAGCTGTATGACTGCAAGAGGAATAAAGAAAAATCAGGCAACAACAAAGACTTATAATCTTAGCGGCAGATTTAAAGATGATGTGTGTCTTAATATGAGATTATAGTCTGAAAAAACCATATGCGCAAGTTTTTTCAAATTTGAAAATTGCAAAGGATATACACGCCAGTTTTTCAATTACTTAGTGTATATATAGTGTTATTTTGTAACAAAATGCTCAGAAAAGAGAATGTCAGAAAAATTATATATGTAAAAATTATATATGTAAGTTTTTAGATGCAAAATTTATTACAACAGGAGGATTTCAATGAAAGCATTAGTTTTATTTAGCGGTGGTGTTGATTCAACAACCTGTCTCGGAATGGCAATCGACAAATATGGCAAGGATAATGTTATTGCATTGTCTATATTGTATGGACAGAAACATACAAAGGAGATTGAGGCATCAAACAAGATTGTGGAATATTACGGAGTTGAGCATATATCACTCGACCTTGAAAAGATATTTGAGTATAGTGACTGCTCACTTTTATCACATTCAGATGTGGACATACCAAAAGAGTCGTATGCAAAACAGCTTGAAAAGACGGACGGAAAGCCGGTGTCAACATATGTGCCTTTTAGAAACGGACTATTTTTGTCAACGGCGGCAAGCATCGCATTATCAAAGGATTGCGGAGTTATTTATTATGGTGCTCATGCTGATGATGCAGCAGGCAACGCATATCCTGACTGCTCAGAAAGTTTTAATAATGCCATAAATGATGCTATTTATATAGGAAGCGGAAACCAGCTTAGAGTTGAAGCTCCCTTTGTAAAGCTGACAAAAGCGGAAGTTGTAAAGATAGGACTCGAACTTAAAGTGCCATACAAATATACATGGAGCTGCTATGAGGGCGGAGACAAGCCTTGCGGAGTATGCGGAACCTGTATAGACAGGGCAGAAGCTTTCAGGCTTAACGGAGTGAAAGACCCGGCATTGGAAAATTAAAAAATGGAGGATTGGAAATGAGTACAAGAGAACAGGAAGAAAGTATAACACTTTTGGGAAATCAGGGAACTAAATATCCGGATGATTATGCTCCGGAGGTTCTAGAGTCGTTTGAAAACAAGCATCCGGGAAATGATTATTATGTTAAATTTAACTGCTCGGAGTTTACCAGTCTTTGTCCGATTACGGGACAGCCTGATTTCGCAAAGATTAAGATTGCATATATACCTGACAAGAGAATGGTTGAGAGCAAATCGCTTAAGCTTTATCTTTTCAGTTTTAGAAATCACGGGGATTTCCATGAGGATTGTATGAATATCATTATGAAAGATTTAATAAAACTTATGCAGCCAAAATATATCGAAGTGATGGGTGAATTTACACCGCGTGGAGGAATTGCGATAGACCCATATTGTAACTATGGAATGCCTGGTACAAAATGGGAGAAGCTTGCAGAGGACAGATTGTTTAATCATGATATGAACGCAGGCAGCAGAATTTAATAAATAAAAGGCTGAACTGTTACATCAAGGGAATGTCCGCTTGAAAAAAAGTACTTCACAAACAGCAAAAAGAGTGGTATAATATCTATTGTTGTTTGTGAGGTAAGATTGATAAACAGTTATGACGGTGTGTGGCTCAGCTTGGTAGAGCGTTGCGTTCGGGACGCAAAGGTCGCAGGTTCAAATCCTGTCACACCGACTATTGACCGGGTGAAAGTAAGTTAAAAGCCGTGGTGAGAAATATTTTCTAAATAAAAGTTAAAATATACTTGTTTTTGGAAAGAGCAGATAAAAATAGATATAGTTTATAATATGTCCCTTATATTTCAAAGTTGAGATATGAGGGTATTTTTATTATTGTTAATTTACAGACTTGTAAATAAAAAGATTAGATAATTGCGAAACTAACTATATGTTGTGTCAATTGCACAGATATAACAAATAATATCGTCGGCACGCTTTCGCTATGTTGTCGTTCGTAGCAGTACATAAATCAGCAAAAAACGCTGATTAAGTGCTGACGACGACAAAAATGCCGACTAACACTATTTGTTATATCTGCGCAATTTAATCAAGATTTATGATAGTTTCGCAATTACCTAATAAAAAGATAAAAGACAGGAGAGAAAAATTGACTGAAAATGTAAAATTATATCAGGCAGCAGAAAGTGATATAGAAGAAATAACAGGTCTTTATGAGCAGGCAAAAGGCTCAAAGTTCTGCACATGGGATGAGCATTATCCAAATACGGAGATAGCACGGGGAGACTTAGAAAGAGATGCATTGTTCTGCATGAAAACAGAAACGGGAGAAATAGTCGGAGCTATATCAATAGACGATGACAAAGAAGTAGAAAATCTAAAATGCTGGAGTAAAACATTAAAACCGTCAGTAGAAATAGCCAGACTTGTAGTAAAAACAGAGTGGCAGAATAAAAAGATAGCACCGAAGATGTTAAAAGAACTCCTGAAAATAATAGCGGACAGAGGGATAAAAGGTGCTCATTACCTCGTAGACAAAAATCACAAAAAAGCACTTGCCGCCTACAAAAGTCTAAACTTTATAAAAGTCGGAGAAAGCACGCTCTATGATGGAAACTGGTGGTGTTATGAGAGAGAAATATAAATAACATATTATAAAATACAATATTATTAATAAAAATTGATATATTTACAATAGTCAGCCAAGAATATGTTTATAATTCTGATTGAAGGGCGTTAGAAATGCATCGGTATTTAGCGGTCGTATTGTGACCGCTTATGTACCGTTATGCAGTTCTCCGAGCGAAAGCGTCCCTGAACATAAAATTATAAACATATTCTTGGCGTCAGTTGTCAGTATAAAAACCTATTGATAAATTTTTATCATGGTGTTATACTGTTCAAGGCTCTGAAACGAAAGGTTAGTCCTGACGCAAAGGCATGAAAAATAAATTATAGATTGTAAAGTAAAAGTGGCATATACATCACTGTTTGGACTTATTGTGGTATTACCGGTATATTTAAGATTGAAAATATTTATCGAAAATAATTGTCGAATGGTTATATCATGCTGAATTTACTGTGTTTATAAATAAAAAGTCATGTCTTACCGGGATATGGCTTTTTTAAATTTAGAAAGAGTGGTATTATTTATGGAAACCAGGATAGCGATACTTGGAATAATCGTTGAAAATATGGACAGTGTTTCTGAGGTAAACGAACTTTTACATGAGTACAATAAGTATATTATCGGGAGGATGGGAATGCCTTACCGTGAAAAAAATGTGTCGGTGATAAGTATTGTCATGGATGCACCAAACAATGTGATAAGTGCGGTTTCAGGAAAACTCGGAATGTTAGACGGTGTCAGTGCCAAAGCGGTTTATTCCAAAAAATAAAAGGAGAAAAAAACATGAGTTACAATCCAAAATCAATGCACGCAGAGGAATTTATAGACGATGCGGAAATATTAGAATGTATAGACTATGCAAAGAAAAACAAGAGCAATAGGGAAGTTGTAGATGCGATTCTTGAAAAGGCAAAACTCGCAAAGGGAATTTCCCACAAAGAGGCTGCAGTCCTTATGGAGTGTGATATACCTGAGTGCAATGAGCAGATGAAACAGATAGCCATTGATATTAAAGAAAAGTTTTATGGCAGAAGAATAGTTATGTTTGCACCGCTTTATCTCTCAAACTATTGTGTAAACGGATGTGTATATTGTCCTTATCATGCTAAAAATAAGCATATTGCGAGAAAGAAACTTACACAGGAAGAAATAAGAAAAGAAGTTATAGCATTGCAGGATATGGGACATAAGCGTCTTGCACTTGAAGCAGGAGAAGATCCGGTCAACAATCCTCTGGAATATATCCTTGAAAGTATCAAGACAATTTACAGTATCAAGCATAAGAATGGTGCAATCCGCCGTGTAAATGTAAATATTGCGGCCACAACGGTTGAGGATTACGCAAAACTTAAAGAAGCAGGAATAGGAACATATATATTATTCCAGGAAACTTACAATAAAAAGGCTTATGAAGAACTTCATCCTACAGGTCCAAAACACAATTACGCATATCATACGGAAGCAATGGATAGAGCAATGGAGGGTGGAATTGATGATGTAGGTCTTGGAGTATTGTTTGGTCTTGAGACATATCTCTATGAACTTGTCGGAATAATCATGCACGCAGAGCATCTCGAAGCTGTTCATGGTGTAGGACCGCATACAATAAGCGTCCCAAGAATATGTCCTGCAGATGATATTGATACGGCAGATTTTTCAAATGCTGTTCCTGATGATATATTTGAAAAGATAGTTTCCGTTATAAGAATTGCAGTTCCTTATACGGGAATGATAGTATCTACAAGAGAGTCACAGAAAACAAGAGAAAAAGTTTTACACCTCGGTATTTCACAGATAAGCGGTGGTTCACGCACAAGCGTAGGCGGATATGTTGAACCTGTCAGAGATGAGACAACATCGCAGTTTGATGTAAGCGATACCCGTTCACTTGACGAGGTAGTAAACTGGCTTATCGGACTTGGTTATATTCCAAGTTTCTGTACGGCTTGTTATAGGGCAGGAAGAACAGGAGACAGATTTATGTCTCTGTTAAAGAGCGGTCAGATAGTAAACTGTTGTCAGCCAAATGCACTTATGACACTCAAGGAATATCTTGAAGATTATGCTTCAGAAGATACAAAGAAAAAGGGTGAGGCACTTATTGCCGAGGAGATACTCAAAGTTCCAAACGAAAATGTAAGAAATAAAGCTATGGAATATCTCAAAGAATTACATGATGGTAAGAGAGATTTCAGATTTTAAAACTATCAGGCATTTTTCTATAATATGATTTGAAAGCAATTAGTGTTATTGGCGGGTTGTGAAGCAAATTGACAATATTCGTCTGGCTTATATCAGAATTTGAGAGCATATTATTTTGATAAATCAGAAATGCAGATATTCGGGGAAAAACGGATAAATGAAAATAAGAGGTGTGGCAGATGCCATACCTCTTATTTTACAAGGAAACACATGAAAAATAAAAAACAAAAAAACAAATTATGTCAAACTCCAAAGGAGTTAAAAGCAATATAATTATTCTTCTTCAAATAATGAAGCAAGTTTTTCTATAGTTGAAGTAATTTCAACAACAGATTTTTCAATGTCACTATATATAGTTGCGGATTGAGAAGAAAGATCTCCCATACTCTTTGCAACTACTGCAAAACCAACACCGGCTTCACCGCTTCTCGCAGCTTCAATAGATGCGTTGAGCGAGAGCATCTTTTGCTTATTGGCAATAGAGTTAAGCGAACGTGTATTAGTATTAATCTTCTGAATAACATCAGTTGCGTGTTTAATCTCTTCGCTGAGTGTACTCAGTTTACCACCGTTTGTATTCTTGAAATATTCAAGATTTACAACATGGTTTACAATCTGTTTTAAAAGTTCACAAGAAGAGTGAATCTGTTCTTCAGTTCTGATAGGAACCTTGCGAAGAGCCGTGATATATGAATCAGGATTTATGCCAAGTTCTACAGCTTTTTTTCTGAATTCTTCTTCATCAGGAGGAGAAGGAAGAACCTGTCCTCCTATAACAGAACCTACTTTCTCATCACCGACCATAATATCTATAGAGAAATCCATAAGACCTGAATGGCAGAAATATGTACCATGATTTTCATTGTCGCATTTAATGCAGCGTTTATTGCCAAGTTCAGAGCCTCTTGTGTATTTCATACAAAAATCGGTGAAATTGCTCCCCTCCGTAATATATTCACCATCATTATCAACCGCAATAGCTGCAAGACCGGTAGCATTTGAAAAGCTGTCTTGAATGTCCTGCAATTTTTGTAAGTCCATAAAATCTCTTATGTTCATAAAGCCTCCAATCTTTATTTAGCATATTAGTTAAATAAACATATCTATAAATTTTTTCATAATAGTATTTATAAACTGTATTTTAAAATCATCCAAAAGAAAATGAACAAAAATAACATTAAAAAACAAAAATATAAATAAATTTATACATATTATATAACAAAATGAATAAAAAATCAATTATAAATATGTCATTTATGAGCAAATAGTAACAGTCCGGCATTTCATTTCTGATATGAGGGCAAAGCCCTCGCGAGCACGCTCAGATGGAACAAATTTATTTGTTCCATCCTCATTTTGCTTTCGCGTAAATAAACAAAAGCTGCATTGCGGCGACTGACAGCTTGCCGGCAGGTTTATAAATGTAAAAAATGAGAGACTGAACTGTTATCAAAAAATAGCAGTTTTTATGCTGTAAACTTGCTTAAAACAGGCTTGTATGCTATACTCGATACAATGTAAAGAAAATTTTCATTTATATAAGGAAAGGATGGCAGCGTATGCTGTTATAGACATTATAAAAAGATGTCAGGTGATAAAATGGTAAAAGAGACAGATGTTGTCGTAGTAGGAACGGGAGCAGCAGGATTGTTTTGTGCACTTCATTTTCCGGAGGATACAAATGTGCTGGTTATTACAAAGGATGAGGCAGATAAGAGCGACTCATTTCTTGCACAGGGCGGTATGTGTATGCTCAGGGATGATGGTGATTTTGACGGATTTTTTGAAGATACTATGAAAGCAGGTCATTATGAGAATAACAAGGCTTCTGTTGAGGTCATGATACGTTCATCGCAAAAGATTGCAAAGGAACTTATCGGTTATGGTGTTGAATTTGAACATGACGGTGATAAGCTTGCATTTACAAGAGAGGGTGGACATAGAAGACCGAGGATACTTTACCATAAAGATGTGACGGGAAAAGAGATAACAAGCACTCTTTTAGACAATGCATTAAAAAGAAAAAATATTACGATAAAAGAACATATAAAGATGATGGATATTATATGTGATGAAAAGACAAATGAATGTTATGGTCTTATAGTGAAAAATGCGGATGGTGATATTGATGTTATCAAAGCAAAATATACGGTATTTGCCTGTGGTGGTCTTGGCGGTCTTTACAAACATTCGACGAATTTTAGGCATATAACAGGTGACGCACTCGCAATAGCACTTAAACATGGTATTGAGATGGAGCATATAGATTATATACAGATTCATCCGACTACATTATATTCTGAAAAACCGGGAAGAAGATTTCTTATATCAGAGTCGGTCAGAGGAGAGGGTGCAATACTTCTTGACAAAAATAAAAAGCGTTTCTGCGATGAGTTAAGACCGAGAGATATTGTTACGGCTGATATACACAGACAGATGGAAAAGGACGGTACACCATTTGTATGGCTTTCTATGGAGAGGATTCCTGAGGAGACTATTAGAAGTCATTTTCCAAATATCATGAAGCAGTGCCTTGAGGAGGGATATGACCCTACAAAAGAATGTATTCCGGTAGTGCCGGCACAGCATTACTTTATGGGTGGTATAAAAGTTAATCTTTCAAGCATGACAAGTATGGAAAGGCTTTATGCCGTCGGTGAGACATCGTGCAATGGTGTTCACGGAAAAAACAGACTTGCAAGTAACTCACTTCTAGAGTCAATGGTATTTGCAGAGAGAGCAGCAGATGAGATTCAGGAAAAGATGAAAGCAGCAGATGAAAGCAGGTTTGCAAAAAAAGCAGACAGCAATATTTCAGATATAGATATGAGCCTATATGATGACGACGAAAAGATAACCGCTGAATATAAAGAACTTGTTTTAAACGAGATAGATAAGGAGAAAAGCAGACATGAATGATCCTATTACATTAAAGTTAAATGCAGATAAATATATTATGATGGCACTTGAGGAAGACATTACGAGTGAAGATATTTCTACAAATTCGGTAATGCCTGAGTACCAGAAAGGTGAAGTGCAGCTTATATGCAAACAGGACGGTATAATTGCCGGACTTGGAGTATTTAAGAGAGTATTTGAACTTCTTGACGATACGGTAGAGTTTGAGATGAATGTAAAAGATGGCGATGAAGTTAAAAAAGGTCAGCTTATGGCTGTTGTAACCGGTGACATAAGAGCACTTCTTTCAGGAGAGAGAACGGCACTCAATTATCTTCAGAGAATGAGTGGTATCGCAACATACACAAACAGCATTGTAAAACTTCTTGCAGGAAGTAAGACAACGCTTCTCGACACGAGAAAGACAACACCTAATATGAGAATTTTTGAGAAATATGCCGTAAAAGTCGGAGGTGCTACAAACCACAGATACAATCTTTCAGATGCGGTTATGTTAAAAGATAATCATATCGGGGCAGCAGGCGGCATCACAGAAGCAGTTAAGAGAGCAAGAGCATATGTTTCGTTTGTAAACAAGATTGAAGTTGAGGTTGAAAATATTGATATGGCAAGAGAAGCTGCCGAGGCGGGAGCAGACATTATCATGCTTGACAATATGACACCTGAGCAGATGAAAGAAGCGATAAAAGTAATAGACGGCAGAGCACTTACAGAGTGTTCAGGAAATGTCACAAAGGAAAACATAAAGAATATAATCGATGTTGGAGTTGATTATGTATCAAGTGGAGCACTCACACATTCAGCTCCTATCATGGATATATCACTTAAAAATCTTCATGCGATATAATATGCAACAAGCTGGTACACTAATAGTATTATGAGCAAGCAGCAGAGCAGATTGTAAATATCATCACTCCATGCTTGATGATTTTATTGTTCACAAATTTGATGTATGAGAACAAGTTCTTTTGCCTTGTAAATTTGATGAAATTTTTCAACTAAATATATGAAAAAAGCAGGGCAGAATAAAGTTTTCTGCCCTGTTATTATAAGAAAACCATCAAAGATAACACCTGATGATAAAAGCATGACCATAAAGAAAGGTAAAAAGAGAAAGATAAGTTATGGACTTCCGCAGGGAAGTACAAGTTCAAAAATAACTTTCAGTTCAAGCAACAAAAAGATAGCAACTGTGTCATCAGCAGGAGTAGTAAAAGCAAAGAAGAAAGGAAAATGCAAATACCCCTCTAATTTAAAAAAGAAAAAATATCATAACGACATATTTTGTCGAAGTTCTGTGATACAATATAGTCAAATAAAAAAATAATTACAAGGGTGATAAAAGTTGTATAAGACAGATAAAAATACTCGAATTTTTAAAATTATATTATAATCTTATTACGGGAAGAACGGTAAGCAAAAATTCATTTTGTGTTGAGAACGGGATTACCGTAAAAAAGTTGCGGGCAAAATTGGAAGTGGAGTAAAGTCGATTGCAAGCAGAATTGGAAGATTATTTAGATAGGTATAGTGTGTATAGACAGCGCAAATCAATAAATTGGTTATGCGTTGTCTT
This sequence comes from Clostridium sp. AF34-13, assembly GCF_003477845.1. Lineage (NCBI taxonomy): Bacteria > Bacillati > Bacillota > Clostridia > Eubacteriales > Clostridiaceae > Clostridium > Clostridium sp. AF34-13. The sequence continues at coordinate 18,981 of NZ_QUEB01000007.1, read as the reverse complement.
TTTTGTGATTTACAACAGCATAAAAATGTGCCAATACACACAAAATAGTAATAGCTATTGATTAAATAAACACTGAATGATATAATATTATTACTAAAAAATGTGTCAATACACAAAAATAAGGAGCAAAGCTTATGGAGATTAAAAGAGATGCTTACCTTGAACAGTTAAAGATAAGAAAAGATAATGGGATGATAAAGATTGTCACAGGAATCAGGAGATGCGGAAAATCATTCCTGTTATTTGTATTGTTTAAGAAATATTTATTGGAGAGTGGTGTGGATAATGACCATATTATTGAGATTGCTTTAGATGGCATTGAAAATGAGGAGTTGAGAGATCCAAAGAAGTGTTACCGGCATATTAAAGATGCAATGAAAGATGAACGGAAGTATTATCTGCTTTTGGACGAAGTACAGTTTATGTCACGATTTGAGGAGGTGCTGAACAGCCTACTTCGTATCAGTAACATTGATGTGTATGTAACCGGAAGTAATTCTAAGTTTTTATCAAGTGATATTGTAACTGAATTTAGAGGCAGAGGAGATGAGATAAGAATATATCCGTTGTCCTTCGCAGAGTTCTATGCGGCTTTTGATGGGGATTATGATGATGCTTGGGAGGAATATATGATATATGGTGGTTTACCACAGGTGGTACAGTTCTCTGTAGAACGCCAAAAGGCTGAGTATCTAAAAAACATTTTCACAAATGTTTATATTAAGGATGTTGTAGAACGAAACAAGATTCAAAATATTGATGAGATTGATACATTAGTAGATATTCTTGCTTCTGCGATAGGAGCTCCTACTAATCCAACTAAAATATCAAATACTTTTAAAAGTGAATGTGGTATCAATTACAGCAATAAGACAATATCTAACCATATAGATTATTTTGTGGAGGCATTTTTGATTTCTAAAGCTGACAGATATGATATTAAAGGCAGAAAATATGTGGGAGCACATCTGAAATACTATTTTACAGATGTTGGACTTAGAAATGCCAGATTGAATTTTAGACAACAGGAACCTACTCATATCATGGAAAATATTGTTTATAATGAGCTGCTTATCAGAGGCTATAATGTGGATGTTGGTATTGTAGAGGTATATGCAAAAAATTATGAAGGAAAAACAATCCGAAAGCAGTTTGAAGTTGATTTTGTAGTCAATCAGGGTAGTCAGAGGTATTATATTCAGGTGGCTTATGACATGACTTCTGAGGAAAAGCAGACGCAGGAATTTAATTCATTTAGAAATATTCCGGATTCGTTTAAAAAGATTGTGATAGTGAATGGAACGAAAAAACCTTGGAGAAATGAGGAAGGCTTTGTAATAATGGGAATGAAGTATTTTCTGCTTAATGCGGATAGTTTGGAGTTTTAATTTGAAAGAGGGGATAGTCTAAAAAATATAATTTTTCAGACATAAAAAATGTTTACAGAAATGAGGATTAATATAAGAGTAAATAGTTATAGAATGATATAAATATTATATGTATGCAAATGTAATTATAAAATCGTAAATTACTTCAAAACCAGCAAGAAATGATATGGAATTTTTAGCGATGGGCGTTGAACATCTGTCAGTACTTAATGAGCGTATTATGCTCATTTAGGTACTGCTACTGATGTTCTCCGAGGCGAGAGCCGTCCCAGAGTCTAAAATCTCATATCATTTCTTGCGTCAAATCAGCCAAGTCAAGCAATCCTACAGCTTCGCTATCTCCTTATACTGCTCCTTAAGGCATCCGTAAAGATTTTTATAAATCTCATGGAACTTATCATACTTAGCCTTATTCTCAAGATTTGTCTTACATTCCTTAGCAGGGTCTTTATGTATCATCTTACGGCAGGCATTTTCAACGCTGTCATAGATGCCTGCACCGACACCGGCGAGAATGGCAACACCGAGAGCAGGTCCCTCTGTAGCAGTAACAGTATTAACATCGCATCCGAACATATCAGCCATCATCTGACGCTGGACACCGTTTTTAGCTCCGCCACCGCAAGCCATCATATCATTAACTTCGACACCCATCTCAGAGAGAATATCCTTGCAGTCAGTAAGAGAGTAGCTGATTCCCTCCATTACCGCACGGACAATATCTGCTTTTGTGTGCATACTTGAAAGTCCGAAAAGAACTCCACGGCAGTCCGGGTCAAGATGTGGTGTACGCTCACCGTTTAAGTAAGGTAGATAGATAAGGCGGTTTGCACCGATAGGTGTCTTTTCAACATCAGCGTTGATAAGGTCATAGACACCACAGCCTTTTTCTTTAGCTTCATCTTTATATCCGACACCCATATTATCAAGATACCATGCAAGTGAATATCCGGCAGCCTGCGTAACTCCCATAACATGCCATGCACCAGGAACGGCACAACAGAATGTATGAACTCTGCCCTTAGGGTCGATTGAAATCTTGCTGCTGTGAGCAAAAACGACACCGCTTGTTCCGATAGTAGTAAATGCCTTGCCATCTTCTACAACACCTGTACCAACTGCTGCCGCAGCATTATCCCCGGCACCGCCGACTACAACTGTTGATGTTGAAAGTCCTGTCTTTTCAGCAATTTCAGGTAAAATAGTACCTGTAACCTCAGGTGACTCATAAACCTTTGCGAGAAGACTCTTGTCGATATCAAGTTTTTCGAGGACTTCGTCAGACCACTGTCTCTTTGGAACATCGAGAAGCTGCATACCTGAAGCATCAGATACCTCAGTAGCAAATTCGCCTGTAAGAATATATCTTACATAATCTTTAGGAAGTAAGATATGCTTACACTTTGCATAATTTTCAGGCTCGTTATTTCTTACCCAGAGGATTTTTGAAGCAGTAAATCCTGTAAGTGCAGGGTTTGCAGTAATCTCGATAAGTCTTTCTGCACCGATTTTTTCTGTAATCTCCTCACACTCTTTTTCTGTACGCTGGTCACACCAGATGATTGAAGGGCGGATAACCTCTCCGTTTTCATCAAGCATTACAAGTCCGTGCATCTGACCTGAGATACCAAGTCCCTTTATATCGTCAGCATTTACACCTGACTCTTTAACTACTTTTGCGATAGTTTCAAGGGCAGCGTCGCGCCAGTCCTCAGGTTTCTGCTCTGCCCATCCGTTGTTTGGAGTATAGAGTGGATAATCTTTTCCGGCAGAAGCGATAACATTTCCATCCTCATCAAAAAGAACAGTCTTAGTTGATGAAGTTCCTAAATCGATACCAATTAAATAATTCATTATAACCTCATTTCTGAGCAAAAAGTCACGAAAACAGATTTCGCTATAAGCTCATTTCATAACATAAATTAAATCATTAACCTGCTGCTCATATCAGGTACAATAAAAATCAAATTATTTCATCGTACCAAAGTGGAAACAGCAACATTAAGTCAACAGTGACTTGCAGTCAGAAATTAAAACAAAAGGCGATGGCAATATGCCATCGCCCTCAATTAATTAAAGTCAATTGACTGCAATAAAGTTTAAAGCTTTCAAAAGATTAAGCAAATGGATTCTCTGTCTTGTAGAGCATTCCCTTTGGCTGGTTGAAGCCGATTTCGTCAACATCTACACCGATGTATTTGAATACTTCGTATAATGTCTTTCCGTAATGACCGAATGCAACAGCTCCATGATGAGGATAGTTGCCCTCGATAAGTACATGACGGTAGAAACGTCCCATCTCAGGAATAGCAAAGATACCGATTGCACCGAATGAACGTGTTGCAACAGGAAGAACTTCACCCTGAGCGATATATCCGCGGAGTTTAGCATCTGCTGTGCTCTGAAGACGGAAGAATGTAATATCTCCAGGAATGATGTCTCCTTCGAGAGTTCCGTTTGTTACTTCGATAGGAAGTGAACGAGCCATAATCTTCTGATACTTCATCTCACAGAATGAAAGCTTGTCTGAAGCTGTGTTTCCACAATGGAATCCCATAAATGTATCTTTCTGTGTGTAATCAAATTTGCCCTTGATATCAGCGTCATAAATATCAGCAGGTACAGTATTGTTGATGTCAAGAAGAGTAGTTGCATCTTCACTTGCAACAGTTCCGATGAACTCGCTGAGTGCTCCGTAAATATCAACCTCACATGAAACAGGGATGCCTCTCTTAGTGAGACGGCTGTTTACATAACAAGGTACGAATCCAAACTGTGTCTGGAATGCAGGCCAGCATTTTCCGGCGATAGTAACATATTTTCTGTAACCCTTGTGGTCTTCGATCCAGTCAAGGAGAGTAAGCTCATACTGAGCAAGTTTCTCAAGGATTTCAGGTTTCTTGTTTCCGGCACCAAGTTCTGCTTCCATATCCTTAACAACATCAGGAATACGCTTATCACCTGCATGGTTGTTGAATGCTTCAAAAAGGTCAAGCTCTGAGTTTTCCTCGATTTCGATGTCAAGGTTGTAAAGCTGTTTGATAGGAGCATTACAAGCAAGGAAGTTCTGTGGACGAGGACCAAAGCTGATAATCTTTAAGTTGCTTAATGCATAAATAGTACGTGCGATAGGTACAAATTCATGAATCATATCTGCACATTCCTCAGCAGTTCCGACAGGATACTCTGGGATATAAGCCTTAACATTACGAAGTTTAAGGTTGTAGCTTGCATTGAGCATACCACAGTAAGCATCACCACGGTTGTCGATAAGACCTCCGTTAAGTCCGTCTTCCTCAGAAGCAGCAACGAACATCTTAGGTCCGTCAAAGTGCTTAGCAAGAAGTGTCTCAGAAATTTCAGGACCGAAGTTTCCAAGGTAAACAACAAGTGCGTTACATCCGGCTTTCTTGATGTCCTCAAGAGCCTGTACCATATGTATTTCGCTTTCTACGATACATACCGGACATTCGTAAATATCCTCAGCATCATATTTGTCTGTGTAAGCCTTTACAAGGTTCTGTCTTCTTGTTACTGAGAGTGACTCTGGGAAACAGTCTCTGCTGACAGCAACGATACCTATTTTCATTTTTGGTAAATTAGTCATTTTAAAATACATCCTTTCCTTATATAAAAAATTTACAGTAAAATTGACGTGCATTTTGCTGTATTTGTTTTCAAAATATATTCTATTACATTTTAGGATATTTTGCAATGAAAAAGAGTAGTAAAATATCAATAAATTGTTTAAAGTGACAATAAAAATCTATTTTTATAAAAGATTTATTGTGATAATTACAATAAAAATCAGAGAATTAGTACCATAAATATTAGATTTTATGTCTGCTCACTTGCTAACAGGACAAAAATAAGGTATAACAAATACAATATAAATATTAGAAAATAGTGAAAAAAGAAATACAAATAAAATGCAAATTATGGTTGATTGCGAAATTTTACTATATGTTGTGTTAATTACAGATGATGCTAGTGTACTGACCTGTTGATATTTTGCCAAATAACTTGTATAAATTTCCATCTGCTTCGTTGTCATCAATCGCCGTAGCCCGCTACAGCTCATTCTTCCGTCTTGCAGATTGAAAATTTATCCTGAGTTATTTAGCTAAAAGTCAGCAGGTCAGTACACTAGTTTCGCAAATATCTATTTTAATAAAAATGAAAATGAAAGGCGTGTTATGGCTCAGAAAATAGTTGAGATTGCGGATTTAAAAACAGGTGGAAAAAATGATGAGCTGGTTACTTATGCACTTGGTTCATGTGTCGGGATATGTATGTACGATGAAGGGCTGCATATAGGTGGACTGCTGCACGCAATGCTCCCCGATGCTTATGCCGGGTCTATGGAACATATGGATGGTCGTCGGGATATGTGCCCTGAAAGATATGTAAATACAGGAATTGAAAGATTATACAAAACATTATGTGTCCGTGGAGCAGACAGTGGAAATTTAAAAGTAAAAATTATTGGTGGTGCCAATATGTTTAGTTTTGATTTTTCGGATAAAAATATGGACATAGGAACCCAGAATGTTATACAATCAAAGAGGATACTTTCAGAAATGGGGATACCGGTTGTTGCACAGATGACCGGGGGAACGGTTGGCAGAACCATTAAGTTTTATCCGGGAGATGCAAGAGTGGAGATAAGTGCAACAGATGGAACTAAACATATTATTTAGCAGGTGTTTGCGAAACTAATTATATGTTGTGTTAATCGCAGGTTATGATAGTTTCGCAAACGCCTAAAAATTATTTGGATAAGAAAGGAGCATACAATGGTAAAACATATTATTTTGTGGCAGTTAAAAGAGGATATTGAGGATAAAGAGAGTGTAAAAAAGGGAATTAAAGAAAATCTTGAGTCGCTTGTGGGAAAAGTACCGGGACTTTTAAAGGTTAATGTTGTAATTGACGGACTTGGCTCGTCAAATGCTGATGTTATGCTCGATTGTGAGCTTGACAGTGAGGAGTCGCTTAAAGGTTATCAGAAGCATCCGGCTCATGTTGCCGTGGCAGACACTTATGTAAGACCGTACACGGCGGTAAGGATGTGTATGGATTATGAAATTTAACAGTAGCAGACAGCAGAGCGTACCACGAATATCTGCCTTGTTGCAAATCTTACAGGCAGTCCGATGATGGGGCTGCCTGTAATCATTAATCATATCATATGTTTTAGACAAGTGGAACGGATATTCACAATTTGCACTGCTACTCCGTAACAGTTCAGCCTTTCATTTCTTACATTCATAAACCTGCCAGCGAGCTGTCAGTCGCTGCTTTGCAGCTTATGTTTACTCATTTCAGAAATGAAAGGCTATTCTACCATAAAAAGGTACTTAACAATATAATGAACAAGCTCATTGTATTGCCAATTATCTTTTTATGGCTGAACTGTTACGCTGTTCCTTGGTAATATTAAAATTACGCAAGGATTAAAGCAGGCAGCAATATAGAAATCTTTATCATTAGATGGAGTATAAATCCTTTAAGACCAACAAAAAAATGAATTAGTAAATTATCTGCGAACAAAAATGTAAATGTACAACTAAAAACAGCAAATCATAAATACATAACAAAAAGAAAGAGAAATAGTAAGGATAACAATGGAATGAACAGTAACAACATAAATGACAATGATAACGGCAAGGATGACCAAAATGTGCTGTGTGACAGCATATATCAGAGAAGAAGCATAAGAAAGTATAAGAAAGATGAGATTTCAGGCGAGATACTTGAAAAAATCCTTGATGCGGCGAGAGTTGCACCGTCAGGTAAAAACAGACAGCCGTGGAAATTTCTTGTATATGGCGGTGAAGAAAAGAAAGAAATTTTAAAAAAGATGCGTGCAGGCATAAAGCGTGAGTTAAAAGAACCTTTGTTTAAAGACTCAAAAAGACTGCTGCCGGATGCGGACAACACGCTTCGCATTATGATGAGTGCACCTATAGTGGTATTTGTATTAAATACAAACGGTGTAAGTCCTATGGAAACGATAGATATGGACGGCAGATTTACGGAGATATGTGATAGTCTCTCAATCGGTGCGGCAATAGAAAATATGTTGCTTCGTGCACAGCAGCTTGGTATCGGTTCGCTTTGGATAGGCAATACCTGTTTCGCCTATAAAGAACTTACGGATTACATAGGCAGGAGTGGACAGCTTATCGGAGCGGTTGCACTTGGATATCCCGATGAAAGTCCTGATGCAAGACCACGCAAAAAACTTAAGGATATTGTAGAGTATCATATCGGGTAGAAAGGCATATGATTTTGGGATTATCAATATATAATTTGTTGTATCATTGATAGAAGTCACTGATACAGTACGCTATATTTAAGATCGGATTAAAAATAAATCGTTGCTGACCGTACCGTAGTTGTAAACAATAACAATAAGTCGATTTTAATCACTTCCGGGGAAGTCTTGTTTCTTGTAGTAAAAAATGTAAAGTGGTATTATAAAGATGTAATTGTCAAAAACAGACAGTCATGTAGCAACCCGTGGTATCAGTTTTGTTAAATGACATTTTGACAAAAGTTATTGATACATTACACTAGTGTACTGACCTGTTCACATTTAGCTAAATAACTTGCCTGAATTTTCATCTGCTGCGTTGTCATCAATTGCCGTAGCCCGCTACGGCTCATTCTTCCGCCTTGTAGAATGAAAAATTCATTCTGCGTCATTTGGCTAAATAGCAACATGCCATTACACTGGATAATAAGTGAAAAAGTATGGACAGTATCAGATAATATATGTCCGGCACAATAGTGTGCTCTCGAAATGTTTCGTTTTGAGAAGATACCGAGAGTACATCAATAAAGAAAGGTAGGAGAGTATGTACGAAAACGAAATTGAAAATATCGCATCACGCGGTACAAATGAAGAAATTTATTACGGTTTATTAGAGCTTACTAAAAATGCAACGCAGCAGAGGGGAAAGATTGAGGGAAAGAAGAAACTCTATTATATTTCAGCAGAGTTTCTTATAGGAAAGCTTTTATCAAACAATCTTATAAATCTTGGACTTTATGACCAGGTAGAAGATGCTCTTAAAAAGCATGGAAAGAGCATGGCGGAGATTGAGGAGATTGAGCCTGAACCATCACTTGGAAACGGTGGACTCGGAAGACTTGCCGCCTGCTTCCTTGACTCTATAGCAACGCTTGGTTTAAACGGTGACGGTGTCGGAATAAATTACCATCTCGGACTTTTCAAACAGGAGTTTGATAAAAATCTTCAGAAAGAAGTTCCAAACCCGTGGATAAAGGACAAAAGCTGGCTTAGAAGAACAGATACAAGCTATGAGGTCATTTTTGGGGGACTCAGAGTAAATTCCGTTATGTATGAGATAGATGTGACCGGTTATGATAATAAGTGCAATACATTAAAACTTTTTGATATTGACAGCGTTGATGAAAATATCGTGCAGGGAGAAAGCATTTATTTCAACAAAGAGGATATAAGAAAAAATCTTACATTGTTCCTCTATCCTGATGACAGTGACTATCAGGGACAGCTACTTAGAATATACCAGCAGTATTTTATGGTAAGCAATGCCGCACAGCTTATTATTGATGAAGCAGCTGCAAAGGGAAGTAATCTCTATGACCTTGCTGATTATGCGGTTGTCCAGATAAACGATACACATCCTACGATGGTAATTCCTGAACTTATCAGACTTCTTGTCAAGAAAGGCATTGATATGGACAGGGCAATCGATATAGTAAGCAGTATGTGTGCATACACAAACCACACGATACTTGCGGAGGCACTTGAAAAATGGCCTATATGGTTCCTTGAAAAAGTTGTTCCACAGCTTATGCCTATCATTAAGATGCTTGATGTAAAAGTAAAAGAAAAATATAATAACAATCCTGAACTTGCAATTATAGATGAAAATCAGCAGGTGCACATGGCAAGGATAGATATGCATTATGGATTTAGTGTAAACGGTGTTGCCGCACTTCATACTGAAATCCTTAAAAACAGCGAGTTAAAACCGTTTTATGATATTTATCCAAACAAATTTAACAATAAGACAAACGGTATAACATTTAGAAGATGGCTTCTTCACAGCAACCATGAACTTACCGGGCTTATCTCATCAAAGATAGGTGACGGCTTTAAGAAAGATGCAAATGAACTTGAAAAACTTATGCAGTTTAAGGATGATGAAGCCGTACTTAAAGCAATTACCGATATAAAAATGACTAAGAAGAAAGAATTTAAAGATTATCTTCTTAAGAAAGAAAATATTGAGATAGATGAAAATTCTATTATAGATGTTCAGGTAAAGAGACTTCATGAGTACAAGAGACAGCAGATGAATGCACTATATATTATTTATAAATATATGGATATAAAGGCAGGTAACAAACCGGCAAGACCGATTACATTTGTATTTGGAGCAAAGGCGGCACCGGCATACACTATCGCTAAAGACATTATTCATCTTATACTCTGTCTGTCAAAAGTTATAGAGAATGATCCTGAGGTAAGCCCATACCTTAAAGTGGTAATGCTTGAAAATTACAATGTAACATATGCAGAGAAGATAATACCGGCAGCAGATATTTCAGAGCAGATTTCGCTTGCATCAAAAGAAGCCAGCGGAACGAGCAACATGAAATTTATGTTAAACGGTGCCGTGACTCTTGGAACAGAGGATGGTGCAAATGTCGAGATACATGAACTTGTAGGCGATGATAATATCTATATCTTTGGTGAAAAGAGTGATACGGTTATTGAGCATTATGCAAAAGCCGATTATTCAGCAGAAAAGATTTATGATGAAGATCCGGAGATAGCAAAACTTGTTGACTTTATCATTGATAAAAAGATGTTTGCGGTCGGAAATAAGAAGAGTCTTATCAGACTTTACATGGAGATAGTGACAAAAGACTGGTTTATGACACTATTAGACATAAAAGATTATATCCGTGTCAAAGAGCAGGTGTTTAAGGATTATGAGGACAGAGCTGCATGGAGCAGAAAAATGATAAAGAATATAGCTATGGCAGGTTTCTTCTCATCTGACAGAACGATAGCACAGTACAATGATGACATATGGCATCTTGACTAGAACGGTATGTAAAATGAATGTAAAATCTATTGTATCGCCCGAAGTATTGTTTATAATGTTACTTGTAGCAGCGGCGGGATATTTTATAATGAGTAAAATAGTAAATAAGAAATACGGTTATACTAAGAAAAGAGAAAAAGAACTGGAAAATATTGATGAAAAGAAAGGCGGCAGTTTATGAAGAAAATTGGATTTTTAACAAGTGGTGGAGATTGCCAGAGCTTAAATGCGACTATGCGTGGTGTTGCAAAAACATTGTACCAGACATATCCTGATGTGGAGATTTACGGTATCATTGAGGGTTATAAAGGACTTATCTATGGAAATTACAGAAAAATGAAACCGAGTGATTTTTCAGGGATTCTTACCGAGGGAGGAACCATAATCGGAACATCAAGACAGCCGTTTAAGAAGATGCGTGAGCCTGATGAGAACGGACTTGATAAAGTTGAGGCAATGAAGTCAAACTACAGAAAGTGGGGACTTGACTGTCTTGTAATACTTGGCGGAAACGGTACTCATAAGACAGCAAACCTTTTGAGTGAGGAGGGCTTAAATGTAGTCACACTTCCAAAAACTATCGACAATGACATCTGGGGAACAGATATAACATTTGGTTTCCAGAGTGCCGTAAACATAGCTACAAATGCGATAGACTGTATTCACACGACAGCCGCATCGCACAGCAGGGTATTTATTGTCGAGGTTATGGGTCATAAAGTAGGCTGGCTTACACTTCATGCCGGAATTGCAGGAGGGGCAGATATAATTCTTCTTCCTGAGATACCATATGACATAAATTCGGTTGTTGCAGCACTTGACAAGAGAACAAAAGAGGGAAAGCGTTTTTCAATCCTTGCAGTAGCAGAAGGGGCAATATCAAAAGAAGATGCAGCACTTTCAAAGAAAGAACTTAAGGCAAAGAGAAAGGCAAATCCATATCCGTCAATATCTTATCAGATAGGAAAAGAGATTGAGGAGAGAACGGGACAGGAAGTAAGGATTACAGTTCCCGGACATATGCAGCGTGGTGGCGAGCCTTGCCCGTATGACAGAGTTATATCGAGCAGACTAGGTGCGGCAGCAGCAAGACTTATCATCAAAGAAAAATATGGTTATATGGTAGGTTTTAAAGATGGCGAGATAGTTCCGGTTCCGCTTGGTGAGGTAGCAGGAAAACTTAAGATGGTCGACCCTGACTCGTCAATAATAAAAGAAGCAAAAGGTTTAGGAATCTGTTTCGGGGATTAAATGGATTTCAGTTTTGAAAACTAAGAAATAAGGGGGCAATCCAAGGTTGCCCCTAAATTTACCTAAAAAGGAGTATTATGTCTTATACGGCTTTATACAGAAAATTCCGTCCCGGTGAATTTGACGAGGTCAAGGGACAGGATCATATAGTTACAACTTTAAAAAATGAGATAAGGACTGACCGTATCGGGCATGCTTATCTTTTTTGCGGTACAAGGGGAACCGGTAAGACAACGGTTGCTAAGATACTTGCAAAAGCAGTGAATTGTGAACATCCGGTAGACGGAAGTCCATGCGGTGAGTGTGAGATGTGCAAAAAGATAAGCAGCCAGATTTCGATGAATGTTATTGAGATGGATGCGGCATCAAACAACAGCGTAGATGATATAAGAGAGATAATAGATGAGGTACAGTATTCTCCGGCAGAGGGAAAATATAAGGTATATATTATCGATGAGGTTCATATGTTATCAGCGGCGGCATTTAACGCACTGCTTAAAACTCTCGAGGAGCCGCCGGCATATGTTATATTCATATTGGCTACCACTGAGGCACACAAGATACCTATAACGATATTGTCAAGATGCCAGCGTTACGACTTCAAGAGAATATCAATAGACACGATAGCCGACAGATTAAAAGACCTTATGCAGCGTGAGCAGATAGAAGTGGAGGAGAAAGCACTTAGATATATTGCAAAAGTCGCAGACGGCTCAATGCGTGATGCACTCAGCCTTTTAGACCAGTGTATAGCTTTTTACCTCGGTGAAAAACTTACATACGATAAAGCTATAGAAGTGCTTGGTGCAGTCGATACGGCGGTATATAGCCGTATGTTTAACTGCATGGCAGAACTTGATGTTATGGGTTGTGTAAAACTTCTTGACGAGATAATGATATCGGGCAGGGATTTAAACCAGTTTATAACAGGTCTTATATGGTATTTGAGAAACCTTATGATAATATCAGTGTCATCAGCCGGGCGTGAGATGGTTGATGCGTCAACCGAACAGCTTGAACAGATGGAACAGGAAACAAAAAAAGTTGACGAGACAGGTCTTATAAGGTATATTCGTATATTATCAGAGTTATCGAATCAGATAAAATATGCAACTCAGAAGCGTGTACTTACCGAGGTTACTTTTGTAAAGCTCTGTGTACCTCAGATGGAAAAAAACACGCAGGATGACAGTGTTATTGCAAGGCTTGATGCTTTAGAAAAGAAGCTTGAAAATGGCATTGTGGTAAATTCTTCAAGTGCAGAAAATATGGATACAGTTTATGCTGCAAAAGCCACTAAAGAGACGCCTGAGGAAAATAAGCCTAATGTGGAACTTCCCAAGATGGTATCGGATGACATGAAAAAGATAAATGAAAAGTGGGGACAGATAGTCTCAGGATTGTCAGTTACTGCTAAGTCATTTTTGTCACCGGACATATGCAAAAAGACAGTATCACAGGATGGGCAGACCCTTATATTGCAATTTACGGATGCGACGGCAGAAGCGTATTTCAATATGGACGAGAAGAAAAATCTTGATGAATTAAAAATCCTCATATCAAATATCGTAGGAGTTGATGCCGGGATAATGGCAGAACTTGTAAGTCCTGAGCAGAGCAGAAATTCTCTGGATTTATCTGATTTAATCGATAAAATAAACTTTGATGTGCAGTTTAAAAAATAAAGGACTGGATGAAATTTAATAATGCTTCCTGAATGAAAGTCAGGAAGATAAAAACAGTCAACAAAAAATAATTTATGGAGGAAGATAGAATGGCAAAGAGAGGTGGATTTCCAGGTGGCGGAATGCCGGGAAATATGAACAATCTTATGAAACAGGCTCAGCGTATGCAGAGACAGATGGAAGAAAAGACAAAGGAAATGGAAGAAAAAGAGTGGGAAGCAACAGCAGGCGGTGGAGCTGTAACGGTTAAAATTTCCGGAAAGAAAGAAGTTTTATCAGTAAAACTCGACCCTGAAGTTGTTGATCCTGACGATATAGAGATGCTTGAAGATCTTATAGTAGCTGCAACAAATGAAGCACTCCGCAAAGTAGAAGAAGAAAGTTCGGAAATGATGTCAGCACTTACAGGTGGACTTGGCGGAGGTCTCGGAGGTCTGTTCTAAGATGGATTTTTACAGTTCGCAGATATTAAATCTTGTTGAGCAGCTCTCACATTTGCCGGGTATAGGAAATAAATCGGCACAAAGACTTGCGTTTCATATACTAAATATGCCGCAGGAGCAGGTCAAGGGGCTTGCCGATGCAATGACAAACGCAAAGAAAAATGTAAAATATTGCAAGGAATGCTGCACATATACGGATGATGAACTTTGTCCTATATGTGCTAATCCTAAGCGCAATCATAAGCAGATAATGGTCGTTGAAAACACGAGAGATTTGGCTGCTTATGAAAAAACAGGAAAATATGAGGGAGTGTACCATGTGCTTCACGGAGCAATCTCACCAATGGCGGGCATAGGACCGCAGGATATAAGACTCAGTGAACTTATGGTGCGGCTTCAGAAAGATGTGGACGAAGTCATAGTCGCCACCAATAAAACGCTTGAGGGTGACACGACAGCAACATATATAAGCAAACTTATAAAGCCGCTGGGGGTGAAAGTGAGCCGTATTGCAAGTGGAGTTCCTATAGGGGGAGATTTAGAGTATATTGACGAGATTACGCTTTATCGAGCTTTAGAGGGGCGTACAGACATGTAAAGACCGCTGGAGATAAAATCAGCAAGCCTCATGACAGTGTTAAGGTGTGTTGTCTGCAAAGTTGCAATATTATTGATACCGCTTTCATTAACGATTCCGGTAATATAAATATCACCCACCTGCGGAAGACTCTTTCCCGTGCCTATGCCGGGAGAAAGCGAGCCTTTACCGAGAGTGACACAACCCACATGAGAGTTTGTACCAAGAGAAGAATCAAGAGCAATGATGTACGGATTTCGTATAGTTGCTCTTATTTTTTTTATAGTCGTATTGAGATTTTTGGCATGAACGGGATTATTCAAAGTGCCATATATGGTAATATCTGAACTTTTTAAAAGAGATGAAAGTTTGTGACCGACAAGCGGACCAAGACAATCTCCGATGACTCTGTCAGAACCAATACAAAGTATGACAAGATGTTTATTTAAAGAAAAACATTCTTTATAACAGCTTTTTAAAGTGTGTATAAAATGAAAAGAAGCAAGAGAAGTTTCAGGGTTAAAATAAGAGACTTTAGTTTCTTTTAACATATTCATTAAAATTATCCAACCTTTCAAAAAAGATATTATATAAATAATATTCCACATAAAAATAAAAATATTCATTAACCAGGTGAGGGATTTTGACAAAATTTTTCTGTCGGAAATGTTATCGTAATCCTAAAAGAGTACATGGTAAAGGATAGGGGGATGAAATTGTGGAAGATATGATACATAAGTATGTGAAAAAACCGGAAAATATCCGTCAGATAGGGGAAAGCCCGTATTCCGGACCGATTTATATAGAAGATTATGTTATGACTTATATAAGACAGATATTTAAGGAACAGAGTGAGGAAAAGATAATACTGATGCTCGGAAAAGAGGGAGAGGAGCTTGCAAAAGGCAGTACATTTATATATGGTGCAATAGGGGTGGATTTTAATGTTACGGATGCAGTTACTGACATATCAGAAAAAGACTGGAGTGAAGCATATGAGAAAATATATAAATACTTTCCCGGAGTGACAGTGATGGGCTGGGTGTGTGGTGTTTATATGTGGAACAGCAAAGTTGATGCGACGATAAATATAATTCAAAGAAAATATTTTTCTAAGGAAAGTAATATATTGTTCCTGTTTGACCTGTCAGAATGTGAAGAAAAAATATTTAAGTGGAAAGATGGAAATCTAAAGGAACAGACGGGATATTATGTTTACTATGAAAAAAATCCGCAGATGCAGGATTTTGTGCTCGGAGAAAATCAAAATGAAAGTGTAGACAGAGAGTATGATGATGTTGTCACCGAAGTGATACGCGATAGGGTAAATAAAAACGAAAAGAAAGATTCTGTTTCTAAGACGGCAATAGCTGCACTTACGATGGCGATTGCATTTATGTTTGTCATCGGTGGAAACTATATGATTGAGAGTGTTTCAAAAATAAACAGTCTTGAGGACAGTGTGGATGTATTGCAGGGATATGTAAAAACGACATATGGAGATGATGACAATAGTAAAAATGTTTCGGGAGCAGGAATAGGGGCAGAATGGGACAAAGAAGAAAATGCAGATAAAGCGGAAAATGCAAAGAAAATAAGTATGACAAAGGAAAAAACAGTAAATAGCCTACAGTCATCAGATACCGAAAAAAAGAGAAAAAGTAATGATAAAAATACAGGTACCGGAAAAAATAATAGTTTAAGTACAGCACGAAGAGACAGGTTAAAAAGAAAGAAAACGGCAGGAAAAGTGAATAAAATTAAAAGAACAGGAAAGATGTCTAAGGCTGCAAGACAGACGATAAATAACAGAAAAAATATAAAGCGAATAACAGGTTCGCACAGAAACTATGCAGAATACAAAGTAAAAGAGGGCGATACATTAAGTACGATAGTATGGAGACAGTACCATACATTGAAGAAAATGAATATGGTAAAAAGGGTAAACAGAATACAAAATAGTGATAATATAAGAGAAGGACAAGTTATAAAACTTCCGGCAAGATAATTAATAAGCTGCCGTATAAATCTGCAGTGCTAATTAGAGAAAAAGCTGATTTTTTAGTTTTATTGAACTGTTACCTGATAAAGATGGAATATTATATAGAATATTGCAATGCCTAAAAAGATAAGTTATACTCTCTATTAGAATGATTAGCTACTGTTTATGTTAGTAGGTGATTACGAAACTAATTATATGTTATATTTGTATGCTTCAATTACAGATTATTATAGTTTTGTAAATACATATTATTTAAAACAGTAACGGAAGTGGGAAGAAGGCTGAAAATCAAAAAATTCCCACTATGCACAAAAAGTGCAATAATGGAGAATAGTGTGAAAAATCATATATAATATATATTTTACACACATCATTTGTGTCTGCGTGCACTTGACACAAATCTTAAATGTGAGATATATCATATTTCACACTATGCACAAAAAACATGTGCAGAAATGAGGATTAATATGGAAAGTTTAGTAGGGCGTTCTCAAAATGTGGCAGCAATAATAGAGAGAAAAAAGAAGAATAAAAAAGCATTTTTCATATCGGCTGGAATAATCATACTTGCAGCAGTTTTACTCGGTGCGATATACAATTATTATATTAATATAAAATATAATGGGTACAAAATAGAGGAAAGAAGCGGCATAAAAAATAAAAATTCAGCTTCTTATGCCAGCTACAATGATTATATACTGAAATACAGCAAAGACGGAATAGTAGCACAGGACGCTTCGGGAAAAGAGCTGTGGAACGGCAGCTATGACATGGCATCATCGGCAATAGATATATGTGGAGAATATGTGGTCGTGGCTGATGTGGGAGAGAAAAATTTCATAGTTTATAATGGGGATGATTCAGGAAAGGAAATAACGACAGATTATCCCATAGTTCAGGCAGAAGTATCAAAACAAGGGGTTGTTGCCGTATTACTCGAAGAATCATCTTCAAATGTCATAAGAATTTATAATCCTTATGATGTGCAGAATAAGCTTCTGGCAGAGATACCGACAAATATTGATGACGGTTACCCGGTATCAATAGATATATCTGACGACGGAGTAAATGTGGCAGCAGTATTTGTAAGCGTAAATGACAGTAAGATACAGAGCAGAGTCGCATTTTATGATTTTTCGGATGTAGGGAAGAACAGCAATTTCCTTGTGGGTGCCCAGGTTTACAATGACAAGCTCATATCAGAAGTAAAGTATCTGAATGATAATGATGTATGTGTATTTGGAGAAGACGGGTATTGTGTATGGACTAATCTGCGTCAGCCGAAAGTTAAATTTCAAAAAAAATATGGAACATCCATAAAAAGTGCATTTTATAATTCAAAATATATCGGTGTAATACTTGATGCTGATGATGGAAACAAAAATGAACTGGAAGTATTTGAACTGTCAGGAAAAAGAAAGTTAAAGATTGAATTAAGTGAACAGTATAAGCAGGTACAGTTAAATGATAACAATGAAATAATGTTAAATTCTGATTCAAAATGTGTCATTTATAAAATGAATGGGATAAAAAAATTTTCAAGTAATATTAAAGGTAAAGTAGAACATTTTTACGCTTCAGGAGACAATAAATGTTATTATCTTGTACTTGAAAATGAAATTCAAAAAATAAAATTGAAAAAAATTAAAAAAAAGGGGTTGACGAATCCAAAATAAAGAGTTATACTAGCAAAGCACTGTTGAGAGAGCAACAAACTTAAACAGTTTGGAGAGGTATCGAAGTGGTCATAACGAGGCGGTCTTGAAAACCGTTTGTCCGCAAGGGCGCGTGGGTTCGAATCCCACCCTCTCCGCTCAAATCTCTATATAGAGTAGTAATGGTATAGAGATTTATTTTTTGCTTATTTTTAAACTAAATATTGTATTTATGTATGCGATTAGAGTTGTGTACATAAGTTGAAAGACGAGTTAAGACTCGTATCTTATCTATTA
>NZ_QUEB01000007.1:0-563 GCF_003477845.1 Clostridium sp. AF34-13 | reverse complement strand
AGTAGAACATTTTTACGCTTCAGGAGACAATAAATGTTATTATCTTGTACTTGAAAATGAAATTCAAAAAATAAAATTGAAAAAAATTAAAAAAAAGGGGTTGACGAATCCAAAATAAAGAGTTATACTAGCAAAGCACTGTTGAGAGAGCAACAAACTTAAACAGTTTGGAGAGGTATCGAAGTGGTCATAACGAGGCGGTCTTGAAAACCGTTTGTCCGCAAGGGCGCGTGGGTTCGAATCCCACCCTCTCCGCTGTGGTTGAATCCACTATATAAAGTAGTTTTTTATACGGCTGGAAAGTGAGAGATAAAAAATGAAAAAAGGTGTTGACAACAACAGTAAAATGTTGTAAGATACATATCGCTGTCGCAAAAAGCGATAAGAAACAAAGCATGAAAGCATAAAGTTTCTTGTTGGTGCGAAAGCAGGAAATCAAAAAGGTTTCCGAGATTTTATTTTTTGGAAGACTTCAAAAAATAAAATAAAAAAAGTTCTTGACAAGCTAAAGCAAAGGTGATAAGATATATATCGCTGACGCAAACAGCAAGTCAGTAACACTG